>JACQQN010000009.1 GCA_016206995.1 Candidatus Omnitrophota bacterium
GGCTTGTCCAGGTTACAAATTCTAAGAAACGCTCTAAGATTTCACTCTCCAAAATTCAAAAACTCACCGAAAGACTCGTTCAGAATTTAAAAGTAAGAGCAGAGCTTCATATAACGCTTGTGAGCGATTCTCAAATGAAAAGAATTAACAGACTCTACCATGGAACTAATACCACAACCGATGTTCTTGCATTCCCCGGCCCTCAAAACTGGCCGATCAGAAACCATCCGCCATCATTTTTGGGTGAGATTGTTATCTCAGTTGATCGGGTCTGTGCTTATGCAAAACGGTTTTCTATGGGGCACGATGAAGAATTAATGCGTTATGTTGCACATGGCATCCTTCATTTGCTTGGGGAGCGCGATGATAAACCGGAAGCGCACAAGAAAATGTATGCGCGGCAAGAAAGATTGATCAATCTTCTCAAACCAATTCCTAAGATTATTTTCTAACATACGATTTTCTATGGCGTCTCAAAAAACAGAATGCTTTATCCTCAGAAAAATACCTTTACGAGAAACATCGTGGATCTTGACGGCCTTGACATGTTCCTTTGGGAAATTGAAAGGAGTCGTCAAGGGGGCTCGGAAGGCAAAAAGTATTTGGGCGTCTAGTTGTGAACTGATGACGCATGCCAATATGGTTTTCTTTGAAAAAGCGAAAACAAATCTTCATCTGATTACAGAACTTTCAATTCTTGATTCTCATGAGAAACTTCGCAATCGGTTTGCCGCACTTGCCTATGCGAGTTATTTTGCGGAACTTTTAGATCAACTTCTCGAAGAGCACGATCCGCATTCGGACGCCTTTCAATTGCTTCAAGCCACTGTGAAATTACTTGAAGAACCAAAAGGATCTCTTTTGGTTCTCGCTCGTGCTTTTGAAATCAAATTGCTTGAATTGCTTGGTTTTTTACCGCGGTTCGCCGATTGCATCCATTGCGGCTCAGCCCTTGAGCCCAATCGGCTCAAGGACCGAGCAGTCTCAAACTCGATTGGAGCTTTGAGCAGCTCAGAGCTTCAGGGTCGGGTGTACTTTAGCTCAAGGCAAGGTGGTATTTTTTGTAAGCTTTGTCATCAAAGATTTGGGGGTGGCATCGAAATTTCTCAAGGCTCCCTCCAAGCCATTCGGTTTATCTTGAGGTCGTCTTTAGAAGAAGCGTCACGAATCAAATTGGGGAATCAGATCCAAAAAGAGCTCGCGCAAATTACAAAACAATTTATTGAGTATCGAATCGAGCGTTCCATGCGAGCACTTCAATTTATTTCAGAGGTCGCACCGCTTATCAGTGAATCTTAACTGGATGTATCAGTGCTCCTAAGTTACTAAAAACGTACAATAAGTCCCTCCGCCTTGACTTCCTTTACTTCAGCAGGCAAACTTTGTTTAGCACCAGTTATTATTGAGAGGTTAAAACTGGTGATATTTTTTTATTCAAAATTTAATAACTTTTAAAAGAACTTAAGACAGGATTTTTAGGTGAAGCAAATGGAACCAGAAAAAAAGCTCCTATATTTTGATCTTGAGAAGCACGATCGTGATACGGTTGTGGGGTATCTCCTCAATACCTTGCTTCGTGCGCGAGCGGCCTGTCGGATGAGTTCGAACACAAAGGGCTTTTTCGATGAAGATGTGAATATTTACCTTGCTCATCTTTTGCTTGCTTCGGCTCTTCCGGACTATCAAGAACTCACACATCGCTATCTTGCACTCAATTCCAGTGAGCTTTTAGAAGCAGTAGAACAAAGTGAAGATAAAGTGCTTCGCTATTTCATTTATAAAGTGAATGCAGACTACCTTCTGGTGCATTTAGGGATTTTTAATGATTTGACCGTCAGCTCATCGCACCCCTTTCACAAATCCGAACGTTCCTATATAGAAATGGGGCAGAGTTACTACAATCAGGCTTCTCAGTGCAATCAGTTGATTTATCGAAAACACACGGCGGTAGGTGATGTGCTGGACAAACTGTCGAACCATTTTGAGAATTACAAGCGGATTTTAGAAGCCATTCGAGAAGATTTTTTTCAACTAGTGCAAAAAATGGGTTCCGAAGAATTAGAAAGCGAATCCGGAGGAGCACAGCTTGCTCAGCTGGTGCGGGTATTGGAACGGGAGCATAAATTAAATGAATTTCTGGATGTCTATAGCACATGGCTAGCCACTAAATCTGTGGATTTGCTACCAAAGTTAAAAAAGCTTGCGCAAGAAATTAAAGTAATTGATCCCGAGTTTGAATTCCCCTTTGAATCTGTCCCGCAATTATTGAATGGAAAGGGGATAGATGGCAAAAAAGAAACAAATCTAGAATCAGGAGGTTCTACATGAAGGTTGCAGTCCAGCATGCGAAACTTTCGAGGCATGCAAAATCGCCACTATTGGAAAAGGAGTTCTTGAAGCTCTATTCCAAATGGCATGAAACACACGAACATTCACTCGAACGGAAAATGTTTATGAGTATCGAGCGGTTGCTCAGACATGAGCCCGGTTTTGATTTTCGTGAACAGCTCTGGCAAGCGCTCTAAACTTAATAGGGTGAGAAAATGAAAATTTATATATGTGTGTTAAAAACAGGTGTTGAAAAGGATGTAAAAGCTGAGCTCGACAAGCTCCGAGACGAACTTCTTGATCTGTACTCACTTTATTTAGAGACCGGCCTGGAACCCATCAAAGAAGAAGCGATAACAAAAGCCTACGAAATTCACCTCCTCGATCCCCAGTTTTCTTTTGTTGTTTAATCCACCCAAATTATCTATAGATTAATACTGAATAGTTCTAGTTTAGTAATTTAATTTTAGATAAGATCCCCTTTATCGATATCATTCTCTTGACTTTCCATCCGTTAAAATGTATCTTCTAACATTCCCAAAGAATTTAAGGTGGATTTTATCTAGCTTCTGATTTTAATCTTTGCAAAAGTTAGAAATATGACAGGGAATCATTGAGCTAATCGTGCGCCAAAAGTCATTCATTATCAAATTAACTGCTTTTCTAACATTCCTTACTTTTTCCTATACCAGTACAGTTGGTCATACGGATATCTCTACACTTTACTCGCCACCTAGCAAGGCTTCGCTTATTTCGCACGCCCGCGACATGCGAATCGGAAACGCGATACCGCGCAGTGAGCTTCGTAGCTTGCTTGGAGTCGATCAAGTTCTCAATGTTGATTCCTCTGTGGAACATCGAAATCTGACCACGCTCCGCCGTGCAGTACAAAGTTCTGGTTTGGTTACTCGCAATGGATCACGCTCTGTGCGTGATTTTTTGCAAGTTCCTCGTTCGGAACTTCGTGAAACAAAATCATTCCATAATCTTGTCGAACTTTGTTTAAAAGCAACCCATGAATTGAAAGGTCAATTAAAAACAGCATCTTTAAACCCAAAATTAAGTCATCGCCAACAAGAGGTTGAAAATCTCGAGAGAGATGCTGCATTTATTGAGCGTTTTCTAAAAACATTCAGCAAACGAAATCGCTCTATATCAGTGGCAGACCAAGCCTTTATGGTTGAGCGAATTCGGAAAACATTGCGCTGGCTGGATCAATTATCATGGGAAACAAAAGCGCCGGACAATCTTATTTCTGCACATGAACTATTGACAGCGCTCCGGGTAACATTCGTGCGATTAACGTTTGAAGGTCCGGAAGGGAATCGCCAAGCCAAGGAAGAACAAGATGCGAGTATTTACTTGCAGCTTGAAGAAACGATTCAAGCTCATACGATCACACACGAACCTGTTCATGCCGGTTTAGAACATCACGAGGTTGATTGGCCGCTTCTTGAACAAACCGTGTTAGATCCGCTTAAAGGATCAGAAGATCGTTTGAAGGTAAAGTACATCCGAATTGCTTATTACGACGGATTGTTTTATGTGCAGCATCAAGATGATTTATCTCATCCAATTGAAGACGCAAACTACACGCACCCGGCAACGCTTGAGGAAGCTCAGAAAATTATTCAAACCATCAAACATCGTGCTGGCATATCTGAAACGGCCAGCGTGGATGGGGACCTTGTGGGAACATTTGGGCTGGCGGATCCGACATTTCAAATTGATCTGATGATCGAGCTCCGTGTCGCGCATGATCCTAACCCCAAAAATGTGACTCACGAAATTTTAACCCTCGGAATTCAAGACGAAGGTGGCGTTACTGTTAGCGGTTATGATCTTGCGGGATCAACCGATTCCCGCTCTGAATTGCGTACAGAGATGGCGGAAGGATTGGTTTATTCTTTTCTTGGGACTTTTGGATTCCTATCTAGCATTGTTGTTTTTATTTTGATCGGTCGGCGACTCAAGAAAGAAGAATCAATTAAAGAAATGCCAAGCGATCAAACTGACTCAATGAAACTTCCCGAAAACTATAGTCGCATCGGACACTTAAGAGAGGTTGTGATTCCTCTTTTAGATCCAAAACAGCATGTGCCAGACAATATCAAGCTAAGGCATCGATACCACAACAAAACCAGAATTCTCTTAAGCGATTTACCAATTCGGATTATTTACACATCGTATGAAAATGAGGTTTTAGATCAAAGTTCTGATGAACGGCGTTTTATTTTTGAGATAC
>JACQQN010000111.1 GCA_016206995.1 Candidatus Omnitrophota bacterium
CTTTTGACGGTCAAGCGTTCCAGATACGAGAAATCTTCAACATTCACACGAACCACTTCTCCTTCCTTGACAAATTGAGGTGCAAGAATTTTTAATCCATTCTCAAGTTCTATTTCTTTGTACGTTGAATCCCGCCCGCCAGCTCCGGGAGGCGCTATGACAACTTTTAAATCCACAAATTTTGGAAAATCAATACTGATTGGCTGATCACCATCAAAACCGATGTTGATTTCCGCATTTTCTTTGAGAAATAATTCTTGTTTTCCGACTACTTTGGCGGAAAGCGAGTATTGCTCAAAATTTTCATTGTTCATAAACACAAAATTGTCGCCATCGCGATAAAGATATTGGAGTTTGATGTACCGGACATCCACATTGTCAACTTTTTCTTCGGCACGATAACTTTTTTCGATGATGTGCCCGTCTTCCACCACTTTTAATCTCAAATTAACGGTCTTGCCAAACTGGCCTGTTCCCTTCATTTCATACGTGAGAACTTTACAATGCTTGCCATCTAATTGAATAACGTTTCCAACTTTTACTTCAGTAGCCGGAATCACTCGCAACTCCTGTCAAAAAAAGTTCTTTCACACACCTTATTTGGAACTTTCCCTACAATTACAAATTGATAAATCTATTTTTGATAAGTCAGGCCAACAACTGCGCCAACAGCTAACGATTCAACCATGCCTGCTACAAACCACGAAATAGCAAGTGCTTGAGGAATGGGAAGCACAACATATGAAACGAGTGAGCACATTGCATTCATTAAAAGCCCGATCCAAAATCCATAACGAAGACCTTGAGCAAGTTTTGATTTTCCTGCTTCGTAACCTTTGCTGTAAATAAATACGAAAACCGGTGCAAAAATTAAATAACCAAGCCACATGAGTCCCATCATGCTTTTCATTTCAACTTCAGGGCGCCAAACCGACATGGTTTCCTGATAAAGATCCTTCAGAAAATACCCATGGATCACGAACTCAAGAATCCCAATCGTTATAAAAACAGCAATACTTGCTTGCAGGAAACGTTTCATCGTCTTCCCTCCTCAATTGGTTTGGTCTTGATCTACACAAGGGAAACAGGTTGCTTTGGCCATGCCAATCAAGGCAACCTGTCCTTTTTTCTTAAAGCGGAATCGTCGTTCGCAGTGAAAGTGTGTTATCTGTATAATCAAGACTTGAGATATTTGAGTTTCTTCTTGAAAACTCGTAATCAAGATGAAGAATCAGCCACTTCCTCAAGCTGTAATCAAATCCTGCCACAAAATCAAACACTTGATCAAAACGTCGGATCATATTGGGTGGCGTAATGAGAACCACCGTTGTCCCGGCAACCACAACACGAGCGCCACCATTAATGCCATCATGATACTTATTCGTGCTCACGCGGGCGTCAATCCGACCCCGAAGTTTTTGGGTAATTAAATGCTTTAATGATGTGGACCATGATTTTTCATCATAGATGGTTGCGGTTGAAAAAGTTGATTCAACGGGGCGTCTCAAAAAGCCGGCGGAGATAACCGTGCGGTTTGAATTGAAACGCTTCTGGAGCAGAAGATCCGTCACGACGTTTACCCAATCGTTCCGTCCTCGTGCCGTCTGATTCCGATAATGAAATCCAACCATTGAATTTGTGAACAAACCAAACCAAGGAAGATTTCCTTCATAACCGATGGGAACTTCGTAGTAAATGGTTTCGCGGGTGTCTATTTTGTTGAAATGAACGTCACCAATTCGTCCGCCGCTGTACACCTCACCATCTTTCAAACGGCGCTTGACGCGTCCATTGTACTTTGTCTCAACAGAGCTGTACATATCAGCCACGGTCGTTTTAAAATTGCGATCAAGCAGTTGAAAACCACCCTCATACGCCCAATCACCTTGGTTTCGGCCAATCAAAGCACTCACGTTATTATCCACGTAAGCAATCTTCTTCGTGAGTGGAGAGCCAGCAATGGCTTCTTCATATTTGAATTGATCACTCGCGCGAACGTACACATTCTCTGTCGGCTTTAAATCCGCGTAAACCAAAAACGCCTGATCTTGAGCGTTCTGGCTTCCATATTTTCCATGATACCGAAAGGGCGCTTCATAAGCGCCACCGATTGCGCCGTAGTCACCGTCGTGGCGGATTTGAAGACCAGGCGTAAATTTCCAAATCGTGTCTGGTTTTTCATTGGACTTCGGCGCATGAAAGGCATTATCCGTAAAATCAAGACCCGTTTTAAGAAACGGTTTGACTTGAAGGCCGTGTTTCTCGCGGAGATTCTCCTTCGCTTTGACAAAGCCAGTGCCCTCAACAAAATTTTCGATCCCATCCAACACCCCATCAAACCAATTGCTTGCGCTTGCCCCATCTGCCGCAAACAAAGAACCGGCCGGGACGAGTAAACACGCCAAAAGAAAAGATAAACATTTCACTGTTAATTTTGGAAGTTTCATGATTGGCTTCCTCCGTAATGGATAAAATATGAACATGTTAAATACGCCTAGGTTACGATTCGATGATAAAGGAACCATCAAAACCAAGATCGCGGAGCGATGATTCGATGTTGCTTCGATTGGCGTCGCTTTGATCTTCTCGAAAGGCATTTACCTGATCTCGAAGTGTTGCATCGTTGATCGTCCGTGTACCACTCGCGCGGTCGATGTCAGAGCCGGAAACATAAGTACCGTCGGTGCGAAAACCAGTTGGGTTTTGGACAGAATCACCAAAAATGTAACTTCCTGTCACTTCGGCAGGATCCATAAACCAATTAGGATCCGAAAACTCATCGGGGCCTAGGGTTCCCGCAAAAAACCGCACAAAATCAAACCCTCCACCTGTGCTGGCGGGCGTAGACTCACCCACCCCTGCGTCGGAACCGGAAGGAGAAACTGGTTTGACCATTTCGTCGATTTTTCCGGAAGCAACATCCTGCGCAACTTGCTGCGCAAATTGATCAATATAATATTGTGCTTCATCGGCGAAAGAACCTGCTGGAATATTGCATAATACGAAAACAGCGGATAGCAAACACACGCTTCGGATCCATTTTCTTTTCATAATATTTCTCCCGATTTGAAGTGAATGAAATGGTAGGATGAAAGGTAAAAAGCCATCTTGGGAACAACGCGATTCAAAGCTTGTTTCCTCCCCTTAGTTTAACGGCGTTAGTGTAAAACGTCATTTTTTTCCTGTCAACCCGTGATTTTCAAAATCTTCAGTAAACAATTTGAATTCGCGACCAACCCCCCATTTCTCACATTTCTCATATACATAACGACCATTCTCACCAATGCATGAGTCGCTTTTCCACAAACCAAAGATTTCTCATGTGATCAAGCCATATTTCCGATAATAAAATCAAAAAGCGGAAACATTACGATGAAAACTCTATTGGGTAGAATAAAGATCGGCATGGCGGCAGGATTTGTTCTAGCTTTGCTCACGACTTTGTGCGAAATGTTCGGTTTGGGTGAGATTCAACCCATTCAATTTATTCTTCGTTTTTTGGGCGGTCCTCCCGCATACCTTGCATGGCAAATTGGCCGGATAGAGTGGCTTGCGTGGGTGTTCTTTTTTGTGTACTGGATGTTGGTCGGTATGGTTTTCGGGTTGTTGTTTCAACATACGTCGCTTCAACGAGCGACTTTGACAATTTGTTTTTTGGTTTTGCTTGCTATCATCCATCGAACCGCACAGATTTATATGAATTCAGAAGTCGAGTTAGTGGCCTTTGGTTTGAAAGAATGAATTTAATATTTCCCACTACAGAAAGGAGCGGGTTGTCTTGAATTTTAAAAAACGTTGGTCTCTTTCTTTTTGGATCACAGCAGGATTTTTTGCAATTTTCTTTTTCACTTTCCCTTTATTTTTTGCCAGCGGATTCGATAGCGATCCCGGCTGCGCGCAAATGACAAGTGTCGTTCCGTTCGCAGTTCATCCAGCGTGTCAGCACGAGCAAGAAATGTGTTCATGTAAAACAACGGGTGAGTGGCCCGACGTCTGGCACGAAGTTGGGGAAATTGAAGACGTTCAGATGAAGATCATGGGAGAAGTCGAATACACAGAAAACAAACAAGAGGCCCGGCGGGATGTGCTTGCTTTTCGGAAAAGCGACGAAACGAGCGTCAAACGAGGAGATGCCACGAGCGTGGAAGATGCCGCCGTTGGTGAAGCAGGTTACTTGAGGTGGCATTCAGAAATGGAGGGGGCATTTGTTGCCTTCGATGCCGCAGTTCCTTGGGGGTTTGCGAATGACCCTGAGAAAAAAGGAACCTTGGAACATAAGGCACTTCTTGTTTTTCATCAAGGGTTTTGTCGGGTCCGGCTTGATGGATGGGCCGATATGGTGACAGACCCAAAGGCAGAGTTCCAAGATGGGGTGCTGCGTTTTAATGAATACCACTGGGCTGATGCGCGAAAGGCGCTTATTTATAACGATCATCTTGGTTTTGACCACGGTGCGGCGGCTTTTAAGGAAAAACTCTTGCAAGTTGCACGAGAGATTGACACTTATCTGAAGCAAAACAAAACTTGCGAAGGATTTTTTACGGCATCACCAAAAATTCTCGAAGTTCACGTTGTTGGAACGCCCAAAGATTATGATGCCTCGCGAGCAACCACACTTCGACTGAAGTTTCAAAACATCGGGCGAAGGGATGGCCACTTCGACGCGCAAATCGATGGGTGTGGTGACGCCGCCACCGCAGGTTATTTCACTGATACCTACACAAACAGAGTGGCTTCAGTAAATCCCGGTGAAACGAAGACGAACGATCTCGTCGTGTATTTTTCCGAGCAAGCGCCACGAAACATGACGTGCACATTAAGTCTCAAGTACTCTTTCATCAGCTGGAGCTTGGACAACAAACGTATCGAGTTTGAGGATAAACGCGAAATTAAACTCAAGCGAGAGCTTCCCAAGGACGAACCTGAGCCAGTTGTCGAGCCGCTTCCAAGTCAGGCACCTCCTCCGCAAGTTTCATCCAAAGGCCCAACGGGACACAAACCCCCACTTTCGCTCGGTTTGGTCCCTTTAGGGGCTTGGATTTTGAAGAAGTTCTGGCCGATTTTTGTGATTGGTGGAATCGGCGCATTTGGTTATTGGATTTATCGATTCAAAGCAAAGTAACGTTGGTTTTTATTTGATAAAAAGGGGACAGGTATTAAGTCCATACCTGTCCCC
>JACQQN010000011.1 GCA_016206995.1 Candidatus Omnitrophota bacterium
CTTCTACACCACGCTTTCTTGCTTCTTGAAGAACAAGACGATCCTCGATTAATTGACTTAAAAGTTTTTTCCGCGCATCTAAAAGTTTTTCTTTGAGCTCAGAACCTTGATAGGCTTCAGAAAGTTGCCCGTGAATGGGATAAAAAAGCTCGTCAAGTTCGCTTTGCGTAATAGCTTCTTGATTGACAACGGCAACGACACGATCAACCAATTGATGATCTGCCGCCTGGAGCGTTGTGGCACAGAAAAGTAGGCTGGTTGCAAACAGAACACTACAAAATGCGAATTTTAATCTGGAAATCACTTGAAACATCATTCCTCAATTCCCTTACTGTTGTTGGCGGGTAGTATAGCAATGGAAAGTCTATCGTTCAATCACTTCTCTTTTACCCTTTCCTCTTCAACAGACTTTCGAAGCATCCGGCAATAAAGGTCAAAACCGACTTGGTAAATAAACCCACTTTGCTCTTCGCCTAAGATGTTCCCTGCGCCACGGATTTCCAAATCTTCCATCGCAATCTTGAAACCAGAACCAAGCTCACTAAATCGCTCAATCGCTGCAAAACGTTTCTTAGCGTCTTGCGTCATCACCCAATTACGTGGAACAAGAAAGTAGGCGTAGGCTTGCCGTTCAACGTGATACCGCCCAACTCGTCCTCGAAGTTGATACAATTCTGAAAGCCCAAATGTATCCGCGCGGTTTACCAAAATGGTATTCACATTTGGAATATCAAGCCCTGATTCGATAATATTGGTTGAAATCAAACATTCAATTTTGCCATCGACAAAATCAGTCATCACCTTTTCTAAAGCAGGCGCTTCCATTTGGCCGTGCGCCACTGCAAAAGAGACTTTTGGAAGAAGTTCTTTTAAGTGCCGATAAATTTTTTCGATGGATTCCACGCGGTTATGAACAAAATATACTTGCCCGTTTCGGCTAAGTTCGGTTTCGATTGCGCGCTTCACGACAAGATCGTCATATTCCAAAATTTCCGTCATAATCGGAAGTCTTTGCTTGGGCGCAGTATCAATAACAGACATGTCACGAACTCCCATCAATGAAAGATAAAGCGTTCTTGGGATGGGGGTTGCCGTTAGCGTCAAGACGTCTGCAAGTTCCCGGAATTGTTTGATTCTTTCTTTGTGGCGAACGCCAAAGCGCTGTTCTTCATCCACAACAACCAATCCCAAATCATGAAAAGTAACGTCCTGAGAAAGTAAACGATGTGTCCCAATAATGATATCAACCGTCCCTGTTTTGACTTGTTCGATAATTTCCTTTTGTTCTTTTTTACTTCGAAACCGGGAAATAAGCTCCACGCGGACAGGAAAGTCTTTCGTTCGTTTTTTGAGAACAATGTAATGCTGTTCGGCTAAGATCGTGGTGGGTGCGAGAAATGCAACTTGTTTTCCATGCAAAACAGCACGAAAAGCAGCGCGGATGGCAACTTCTGTTTTCCCAAAACCCACATCCCCGCAAATCAGCCGGTCCATAGGTTTCGGGCGCTCCATATCTCGAAATGTTTCTTCAAATGCCTTCAATTGATCTTTGGTCGGTTCAAAAGGAAATCTTTTTGCAAATTCCGTTTCCCACTCGAGATTTGACTTAAAGGAAAACCCATGAGCGCTTGACCGTTTCGCCTGAAGGCGGATCATGTCGCGGGCAATCCCTTGAAGTGCGAGGCGGGTTTTTTCCTTGATTCGTTTCCATTCTTTGCTGTTCAATTTTGAAAGTTTCGGCTTTTTTGCACCAATTCCGATATAGCGCTCAAGCTCTTCTGACTGGTCAGCTGCAATGTAAAGAATTTCTTTGTCGGCATATTCGATTGCAATATGCCGCTTCGATTTTCCTCCGATTTGAATCATTTTCGAACCAAGATATTTTCCAATTCCGTAGTCGAGATGGACAACAAGATCTCCGCGCTCAATGTCACGAAGTTCAGTAAGCGGTTCGAAAGCTTCGAAACGTTCCCGAAGCCGGTGCGTACGTTTCCGGTAAGAATCTTTAACGGGTAGGATGAATAATTCCTCGAATTCGGTTAAACTTCGGCCATCTGCGAGCGAGAAATCGCGAATAGATTCCACGTGATCAAGATCAAAATGGATACGGATTGGCGCGCGATAAGAAACAGGATAGACATCCACGATCCCTCCTCGATGCGCAAACTCTCCTGGTTCATGCACTATCCGTTCTGTTTGGTAATGAAGTTTTAGAAGCTTTTCCAGAAAATCTGATTTGGAAAGTTGTTCGCCTACGCGGACTTTAAAGATGGGTTCCATGGAGTTATTGTACGCTGTACTGCCTATCATGGTCAAAGAGAAGGTGGCGCGGGTCAGGTAGAAAAAATTACAAACGATTGATGAAATCTGAGATGCGGTGAATCCCCTCTTCAATATTCTTCTCAGAAGTGGCAAAGCTTAAGCGAATGGCATGATCATCACCAAACACAACGCCCGGCACAACAGCCACTTTTGCTTCATCAAGAAGCCGGTCAGAGAATTGAAGTGAGGGGGTTTTAAGATCAGAAATATCGCAAAAAAGATAAAAAGCGCCTTGCGCTTTGAAACATTTAATCTTTTTAATCTTTGAAATTAATTCAACCATGAAGTTTCGACGTTTTTCGAAAGCGTCTCGCATCTTCTTGACTTCAGGAGCTCCATTTTTAATCGCTTCAAGAAAACCAACTTGAGCAAAGGAAGTCGGATTTGAAGTTGAGTGGCTTTGAAGCGACCCGATCGCTTTCGCAATTGGTTTGGGACACGCTGCAAAACCGAGGCGCCAACCAGTCATCGCATAACTTTTGCTTGCACCATTCACGGTAATCGTCAGATCTTTCACGCCTGGAGCGAGCGCGCCAATCGAGTAATGCTTCAAGTTGTCATAAATTAAGTGCTCATAAATTTCGTCACTCAAAATAAAAACGGATTTTTTCTTACAAATTTCTGCAAATTGTATGAGTTCTTCTTTTGAGTAAACGGCTCCGGTTGGGTTTGCCGGCGAATTAAGAATTAAAAGTTTTGTGCGGTTCGTAATCGCTTTCTCGAGCGCTTCCGGCGTCATTCGGTAACCTGATTCAAGCGTTGTTGGGACAATCACTGATTTCGCACTTGCGAGTGTTACCATTTCCGGGTAACTCAACCAATAGGGACTTGAGAAAACCGCTTCATCCCCTTCTTCAAGCAAAACCTGAAGAACGTTATAGATGGCATGTTTTGCACCGCAACTGACGACGATATCTTCGGGGGCGTATTGAAGGCTGTTTTCACGCGCCAATTTCTCTGAAATCGCTTTCCGAAGCTCAAGAATTCCAGAGGCAGGTGTATATTTTGTGAATCCTTTTCTTAAAGATTCAATGGCTTTTTCTTTGATGAATTCAGGAGTGTCAAAATCAGGTTCGCCAGCCGAAAAAGAGATCACGTTCGCGCCCTGTTCTCTCATTTGCTTGGCTCTCGCTTCAATTGCGAGCGTGAGGGAGGGCGCTACTTTCTGAACGCGACTTGCGAGGGGTAGGAAATTCGTTGTCATATTTAAACTCAAGGTCTGTCCCCCCTGGGACCATCCCTGACAGTTTATCGTTTACTCGTCTTTTCCAGTCAAAAATTTTCGAAGGCCACTTAAAAACCCACCTTTTTTTGGAGCTTCTTTTCCAGGCGTTTCTTTCTTTTCTTCTGCCTTTTCTTTTTTCTTCTCAGACTTTTGCTCTTCTTTTTCCTTCGGAGCTTTCTTTTCGTGAACTTCTTTTGTCTCTTTCACTTCCGTGGGTTTGCGTTCTTTCTTTTTTCTTACCTTCTTTTTGATAATTTCAATGGGTGTCGAAAATTCAACAAGAGCGAGTTGAGCATTATCGCCTTTCCGAATCCGGTAATGTAACACCCGAGTGCAGCCACCTTTTCGATCTGAAAACTTAGGAACAACTACTTCTATCAGACGCTTGGCAACCGCTTCAGTGCCAGAACCAAGTTCGGCAACGAGACGCCTGCGCGCATGAAGATTATTCCCCCTCGCAATGGTAATTAACTTCTCTGTAAAGCGAGCTGCTTCTTTCGCGCGAAGATGTGTTGTTACAACGCGCTGATGCGTGATCAGCTCTTTTGCCAAATTACGAATCAAGGAAAGCCGGTGCTCCGGTTCTAATGCAAGACGTCCCCTTCTTCTTCGATGCCACATAAATCACACAATCCTTATCTTATTTCTTTACTTTAACCCGTTCCTGAATATTCATACCGAGGCGAAGATTCATGCCAGTCAGAATATTTGTAATTTCCATGAGGGATTTTTTTCCGAAGTTTTTATATTTTAACATTTGTGCTTCGGTTTTTTGAATTAAATCACTAATGGTCTTAATATTAGCCGCTTCTAAACAATTGGCACTACGAACAGAAAGTTCGAGTTCCGTAATTGGTTTTTGAATCATATCAAGAAATTCTTTATCCTCTTCTTCTTCCTCTTCTTCTTCCTCAGGCAACTCTCCATAATTAACAAAGATGTCCAAATGACGTTGCATGATATTCGAAGCATATAGCAACGCATCTTCTGGCGACATCGCACCATTAGTCCACACTTCTAAAAGCAAACGATCATAATCCGTCATTTGCCCAACCCGTGTTTCTTCGACCGAGAAATTCACTCTCACAACAGGCGAGAAAATGGAATCAATTGCAATCCATCCAATCGGCGTTCCTTCTCGTTTGTTCCGCTCTGCAGGCACATAGCCACGGCCACGAGCAACATCCATTTCCATATGAAATTTGGCATCCTTCGTGAGCGTTGCAAGATGATGATCGGGATTGATGATCTCAATCGTTTCGTCGGCTTGAACGTCTCGTGCCGTTACCGGACCTTTTTTGTGCGCATCAATGACAATTGTTTTTGCTTCTTTGCCATGATAGCGAAGGACGAGCTTTTTAACGTTCAAAACAATCTGAGCTACGTCTTCAAGGACACCATCGATTGAAGAAAATTCATGCAGCGCACTGTCAATCCGGATGTTGGTGACGGCTGCGCCCTCAATGGAAGAGATCAACACGCGGCGGAGCGAATTACCGACCGTTGTACCATAACCTCGCTCAAATGGTTCAGCGACAAATTTACCAAAAGTCGGCGTTAATGTTTCTTTGTCAACCTCAAGCCGTTTTGGCATTTCAAATGTTTTCCAACGAATTCCCATCTTATTCCTCCTTCAATGAAGCCACAATTTATATAAGGATTTTCCTTACGTAAATTATCTGGCTGAATCGAATCCACCAACTTGCGCGGTGGATTTCAATATAACGTAATTAATCAATTATTTCATTTTTCCGCCAAAAACATGACGGACAAACTTACGTGCTTATTTAGAATACAACTCAACAATTTGTGATTCCTCAACTGGAATCCCAGCATCTGCCTTCGTAGGCAAGCGCAGTATTTTCGCTTGAAGCGTTTCTCGGTTCAACTCAAGCCACTCTGGAAGTGTGCGATCTTTGAGTAGTTCCAAGGTTGCTTGAACTCGCTTCACAAGATGCTCTTGCTTGGGAACTTCAATCTGATCTCCTTCTTGAATCAAAAATGAAGGTGAATCGACCCGCCGGCCATTTACAAGAATGGAGCCATGCGTCACAAATTGCCTTGCTTCCGACCGCGACGTTACAAAAAGGAGCCGGAAAATAACACTGTCAAGCCGACGCTCAAGAAGCTGAATTAAATTTTCACCCGTCACACCACGTTTTCGGGATGCTTGTTCAAAAGACAAACGAAATTGTTTTTCCAAAATACCATAGATCCTCTTTGCCTTTTGTTTTTCGCGAAGCTGAATTCCATAATTTGAAAGCTTTCGGTGCGAACCTTTTCCATGCATCCCAGGCGTAAAATTGCGCCGTTCAATAGCGCACTTGTCACCAGTGCATCTGATCCCTTTCAAAAATAATTTAATTCCTTCACGCCTACAAAGCCGGCAAACGGCTCCTGTCATTCTTGCCATAATGCACCAATACCCTCTTTCTTGATCACGATTTACACCCTCCTTCGTTTGGGGGGCCGACATCCATTATGTGGAATCGGCGTCACATCTTTAATCTGAGTAATCTGAAGACCCGTTGCTTGAAGCGCTCTAATGGCTGATTCTCTTCCTGCCCCAGGACCCGAGACGCGGACTTCGACTTCTTTCATACCGTTCTCAAGCGCTAGCTTCGCTGCCTTTTGGGACGCAATTTGTGCTGCAAATGGTGTTGATTTCTTTGACCCTTTAAAACCAGCATTCCCACTGCTCGACCAACAAACCGTGTTTCCTTGAAGGTCGGTAATCGTAATGACCGTATTATTAAAGGAAGCCAATATGTGCACAACCCCTCGTGGGATTTGTTTTATTTTTTTCTTTGCCATAGGTTTTTTCTATCTCCCAATTATTTTCTTCATTTCATTATGTCGGTGCCGGTGCTTTTTTCGCAAGGCCACCAATCGTTTTACGCGGGCCTTTACGAGTCCGAGCATTTGTGTGCGATCTTTGGCCGCGCACAGGCAAACCTTTAATATGACGAAGTCCCCGGTACGTCTTAGAATCGATTAACCGCTTGATGTTTTGCTGGACGTCACGACGCAAATCACCTTCCACCTTGATTCCATTCTTTTGAACATCAGCGGTGATGCTCGCGATTTCTTTATCCGTCAAATCTTTCGCACGTTTGTTTGGGTCAATTCCCGTTCTTTCGAGAATTTCTTCGGAAAGCGAACGACCGACTCCGTAAAGATACGTTAAAGCAACCACCAATCTTTTTCCATTCGGAATATCTACACCAAAAATACGAGGCACTTGTTTTTCTCCTTTACCTTATCTTCTAATTCGCTAGAACCGAGCAGCAAACAAAAAAATTCGCGATACTTTATCCTTGTTTTTGTTTGTGCCTTGGCTCCGATTTACAAATGACGTAAACAACACGCTTCCTACGAACAATTTTGCAATCCTGACAAATCCGTTTGACCGATGCTCTTACTTTCATAATATTTTTCCTTACTTCACTCGAAACGTAATGCGACCTCTTGTTAAATCATAAGGTGACAATTCCACCTTCACACGATC
>JACQQN010000113.1 GCA_016206995.1 Candidatus Omnitrophota bacterium
AGGCTGCCACGGAACGTCGGATGGATTTGCGCGAGTTTCTTGCAAACATAAAATATCCGGATTTTCGCTCGTAAGAAATGCTTCAAACCCTTTTTTTAAAACGGCGCGGATTCCATTCACGTTCCAAGATAAAATTTTAAGAGCGGGCGTCATGTTTGAAAGTTACTGAATGAGCTTCTTGAAAAGTTCTGCGTAATTCATCGCAACCGGAAACTTTGGAAATTCTTTCCGGATGCTTGGTGGAGGGTTAAAAAGCACGCCCTGGTGTGAGGCTTGTAGCATCGTCACGTCATTATAAGAATCTCCTGCCGCATGAACTCGGAAATTAAGCTTCTTGAGTGCACGGACCGATTTTTCCTTGCCATTTCTTTGCCTTAGGTGATAGTTCTTAATGAACCCTCCCCGATCCGTCTCAAGCCAATTACAAAAAAGTGTGGGGTGGCCGAGTTGTTTCAAAAGAGGCGCGGCAAATTCATAATAAGTATCGGACAAAATAACCACTTGAGCGTGTGAGCGCAGCTTGTTTAAAAATTGATTCGCGCCGGGCAGCGGTTTGATTGTGGAAATTACTTTTTGGATGTCCCGGAGTTTAATCTTATGTTCGCGTAAAATTGCAAGCCGCCGCTTCATTAAAAGATCATAATTTGGTTCGTCGCGGGTTGTTAGCCGGAGTTCTTTAATTCCGGTTTTTTCAGAAACTTTGATCCAAATTTCAGGGATCAAAACTCCTTCTAAATCCAAACAACAAATGATTGCACTATTTGCCGGTTTTTTCATTTCTTCTTCACCTTTAGTATGGCGCCTATGATACTAAAAAGGAGCGCTCGTAGAAAGTTTTTTGATTGGTGCCTCAAAAACATCTGGATTTTCACTGGTTAAGAGACTGACTTGGGATCGGCAACGATTACTTGCGCGATCGCTTCTGTTGTGTTCGTGTGGATATTATCAAAATGGAGTGTAACGGTTCGAATGGAAGCGAATCGTTCTTCACGGACTTCAAAATTCTTATTTTTAAAATTGATATCATCCAGAATTTCTTTAACTTCCTCACGCCTTTCTTCATAAGGCGGATGTGAATTTAAAAAATTGATATATGTCAAAACATCCGATATTTTGATTGTAGATACTTTATCAAGAAACCTTGCAAGTTCACGCGGATCATAGTTTGTCTTTGCCAAATACGTCAGCGCTTTTCGGTCCGCCTCGATTTCTTCGGATTTTTGGAATTGCTTCCGGATGCTTGGGAGTGCATCGCTCATCCCCCCAACCGCTCCTTCAGCAACAGTCCCTGCGGGACCGCCAACAATGCTTCCAGCTGCTCCCGCAGCTGCTGCTGCACCCAACTTCACGGTTTTGAAAAATATTTGTTTCTTACTGAGCTTTCCTTCAATCTCAGGTGTGTGGGCGCCAGAAGCCACGTGCGCAACTTCGTGCGCAAGCACTGCTGCAAGCTCTGCCTCTGAATTTACAAATTCAAGCATGCCGCGCGTAATATAAACGTAACCGCCAGCGACGCTAAAAATATCAACACGGTCGTCAGCCAACACGAAAAACTTGTATGGAAGATGCGGGCGCTCAGAAATAGCAACCAGGCGGTTTCCAATGGTTGCAATGTACATGTCGAGTTCGGTTTGATTGTAAAACTTGTAGGTTTTGAGAACTTCTTTATGTTCCTCGGCACCTTTTTTAATTTCGACCAGGTCAATGTATGATAGTGGAAGATCTTTGCTGATCGGACGCGTTGGATCAATGCGGGTAACACAACCCGCAAGGACAATCACTGCTATTGAAAGGAAAAATAACCTCGCCATGGGGCGAGCCCTCCCTCTTCAAAACATTACACAGCTCCCTTTTTGATTTGCTGTAAAACCAAGCGTTTGAGTGACATGTTTTCGCCTTTTAGTAGCTTTTGATTAACTCCACAAACCACTCCCGTTTTAAGAATAATCTGTAAACGGGAGAATTGCAAATGGTGGTTTCGCAGTTAAAATTATTCCTAAATGCCTATAAAAAGACATGTTACGGCGATTCCAACTAGAAAAGAATAAAAAGTTTTTTAACAGAATAAAACGGAGAGACAGGGATTCGAACCCTGGAGACCCTTTTAGAGGCCTACGCACTTTCCAGGCGCGCCCGTTCAACCGCTCCGGCATCTCTCCATAAATTCTTAATGCGTATGTGTGTATTGATCTTGCCCGGCTGAGCTTTGTGCTCTCTGAGGGAGAAGGGTTGCTTTCAACGGGGGCGAGGATGTAGAAGGGGGCGTTGCGGAACCGTAATAAATTTTATGAATTTGTTCTGTGATTCCCTGAACGTCATTATGAGCCGCTCCGACCTCAACCATTTGCCGGCGTTTCTCAATAAGCACTTTTACCGCGGCTTGCTCAGCCTCAGAAAGTGGGCGTTGGGGAGAGGTTGTTTGCGAGAGCCCTTGAGGAAACGCGTTCCGAAAAAGTTCTGCGCCGTCTCGCTTCGCCTGCATCAATTCAGCAGTTTTTGCTTCGATTTGCTCTTGGCTTGCGCCCTTCCGAATCAGTTCGTCACGTTCAGCTACTAATTGATCAACTGCTTTTTTTACATTTTGAAGTTTTAAAAGTGCTTCATTTGGATTTGAGGGAAGTTGCCCTCCTCCGCGCGGCAAGTTTTGTTGAGCGCTTCTTTCCTCAGGCTCGGCGGACAAAACCCAGAGAAAAGTAAACATAAAAATCAAAAAAAGAAATCCTATTATTCTTTTTTTTGCTTTTTTTGCGTTGAACACCCTAACCTCCTCAGCGTTTTTCCTTCCGTAAATTCTTAAAGAATTCTTGCATCAAAATACGCGACTCTAATTCTAGCACGCCCGGTACAACATTCAATTGGTGATTCAACCGCGTGTCGCGCGCTAAATCGTAAAGAGAGCCACATGCACCCAACTTTAGATCTTGCGCTCCGAAAACCAAGCGTTCGCAGTGGGTAAGCACGAGAGCGCTTGCGCACATTGGGCATGGTTCAAGCGTTGCGTAAAGCGACACCTTTTCAAGGGATCCTCTGTGATCTTTACCCCCTTGGCCATGCATGTAATCAGCGGCTTGAGTTATTGTAATCATTTCGGCGTGCGCGGTTGGGTCATGCAAAAGTTCCATTTGATTGTGGCCGCGAGCAATGATCCGATTTTGAAATACAGCCACAGCCCCAACTGGAACTTCTCCTTTTTGAAACGCTTTTTTCGCTTCCTTGAGCGCTTCTCGCATGAAGGTTTCGTGGAGATTCTTTTGTTCGGTGGTTTCCATAATAAAACCCGGTTCAATTTTCATACGACCGTAGACAACCAGATGAATTCCGTTATAATGTCCCTGTCTTTTCTTGCTGATTCCCTCTTCTCTCGCAAGCGGCCATAGCTCAATTGGATAGAGCATCAGTCTACGGAACTGAGGGTTGGCGGTTCAAATCCGTCTGGCCGCATTTTCTCCAAAAAACTCGCGATGATAAATTTAAGAACGGAGAGGGGGGGATTTGAACCCCCGGTGGCACTTTTCAATGCCACAGCGGTTTAGCAAACCGCCGCACTAAACCGGGCTATGCGACCTCTCCACGAAAAATCACAAATCGGAGGAGGTAGGATTCGAACCCACGAGACCCTTACGGGCCTAACGGTTTTCAAGACCGCCGCATTCGACCGCTCTGCCACTCCTCCGCAAAAATTGGCTGGATTTCTCCCGCCACAAAGCACGGTGGGTCTGTCCCAAATCGCAACGAGTGCTTTGTGGACGGGTCCGCTGCGATTTGTGGCGGAGAACCCACGAGACCCTTGCGGGCCTAACGG
>JACQQN010000115.1 GCA_016206995.1 Candidatus Omnitrophota bacterium
GCACGATACACACGAACCCGCCGACCCGTTGAGATGGTTTATCAGGAAGTTTGTAAAACGAGAACCCGGGCTTTGATTCGAGAGTGTTTTATCAAAGCACTTCCGAAATCTAAAAAACTTGCCTTGATCGAACCATTGAAAAAATAAGCGCGATTTTTATGAACATAACTCACGGCAGAAAAAGTTCTGCGTTGCTTGTCACTTTATCGTCAACATTGATCGCCACATTTCTTTTTTCTGGTTGCACAACCATTTTTGGGTGGGGCATCCACGCACCAGGGGTTCTTTCCAATCGTTATTATGAGCAAGTCAAGCCAGCCCCTCAAAGAATGGGGCTTTATCTTCCGGATGAGTTGATTCAATTTGAATCAAAAGAGCGTGGCGGGCGGCTAGCAGACCCACAGCGTTATTTCATCGGAGAATCGTTTGTGCCGATGGCGATTGAAGGTTTCCAACGGGCTTTTGAAGAGTTTGTGTTGATGGAAGCAAAACCTGCTTCAGACATTTTGACGCGCCACCAAATTCCTTATCTTGTAACAATCAAACCGGAAAGTTTTAAGAACCGCGTCACCTTGAAAGGGCAAGCGGTTGAACTCAAAACCCGCGTTACGATTTTTGATTCCGAGCTCCATCTTGTTCGCGAGTTTCAAGCAACGGGTTCAAGCGACGCGCAAAAAGTGTTTGCGAAAAAAGGCGGACCGGAAGTGAATTTAAACGCAGCGATTGAGAATAACATTACCTCCACCGTTCAATTCGTGCAAGATTTCTTGAAAGAAGGAAATGCGCCGTGACGGGAATTAAATTGAATCGATCGCAAGCTTTTCTTTTAGCAATTGCCATACTTTCTCAAAATTTATTTGCGGCAAGCCTCGAAAAGCCAGAACTGCCCCGCGAGATTTTGCAAGAAGCGCGTAGCGAGGTCGTGATTATTGAAAACAAAATGAGCGGGAAACCGCTTGTTTGTATTAAAGAAAACGCTGCACCAATTAGACCGTATTTACAATCACTTGCGCGAGAAATTAAGAGGCCGGATTATCGGATGCTTGATTACCGAACAAAACCGGGAGAAATTCCTTACGAAGGTCCGTCGAGCGACCGCACAAAAATTTACGTATTTGCAGCAACGATCGCGACTTTAGGTGTTGTGAGTGGAGCTGCTCTAGGAGCGGTTGCAGCCTCAAGCGCTGCGGCTGGCGGTGCTTCCAGTGGAGGCGCAGGACTTGTCGCAGCAGGGACAGCGCTTTCAGCAGGAACCGTTTCCGCTGCGCTTACAAGCTCTCAACCGGATCCGAACCGCGATTCATATACTCATGAGTCAAAATCCGAAGTGTTGTCCGAGCTAAAATCCAAAACCACCAGTTAATCTTATATCCAGTTTCTACATTCACTACGCTCCGCGCGCCTAATTTTTGTTGAATGGCCAAGCAAAATTAGTCGTACTCACTGCGCAATTTCGCTACGGTTCGAGCTAGAACCTTCGCTCAATTGACGCCGCTCACGTAGAAACTGGATACATGTTAGCAAGCAAGATTGTTTGAGGGCAGCTCTCGGAGCTCGTTCGAGCTTGGTATCGCCGAAGGCGATTCGAACGAGCGAGAGGCAGTGGGCGTCTCCGCCGGATAAGACGAACCGCGGTGCCCGAGGACAAGTCTTGCTTGCAAGACATTCCGCCCTCGTATGATTACTTGCGGTGTGTGATACAATCTCACCCTTATGCATCAGCCTAAAAGACGTAAGGAAATCAGGAATGTTGCGATTGTCGCCCATGTCGACCACGGAAAAACTACGCTCGTCGACGCGCTTCTGAGGCAAACAGGTGCCCACCTCTTTAAAGAGGGCGAAACAACCATCATGGATTCGAATGCGATCGAGCGTGAGCGGGGGATCACGATTTTCTCAAAGAACGCTTCTTTTAATTACAAAGGTGTCCAGTTCAATATCGTTGATACACCAGGCCACGCGGATTTTGGAAGCGAAGTTGAGCGAATTCTTCGGATGGTGGATGGCGTGTTGCTTTTGGTGGATGCGTTCGACGGTCCCATGCCGCAAACCAAATTTGTGCTTCGAAAATCATTGGAGCTTCATTTGAAACCAATTCTTGTCGTGAACAAAATAGATCGCCACAATGCGAGGCCGCATGAAGTTTCAGACAAGACGTTTGACCTTTTCTGTGAACTCAAAGCAACAGATGGACAACTTGACTTCCCAATCGTTTACACATCCGGTAAAGAAGGTTGGGCAACACTTGATTTGGAAGAGCAAGGTGTCGACATGAAACCACTTCTTGACACCATCTTGCATCGCGTACTTCCTCCGGTTGCAGATGTCGAAGAACCGTTTCAAATGCTTGTGACAATGCTTGATTATGATTCGTATATTGGCCGTATCGCAACAGGCCGGATTTTTCATGGCATCGTCAAAGTAGGCGACCCCATCATTGCGGTGCGCCGCGATAATTCATCAACTCGCTACAAAGTGACAAAGATTTTGAAGTATCAGGGTCTTAAAAGAGTTGAGGCTCAAGAAGCAGTGGCAGGTGACATTGTATCGATCGCTGGCGCTGAAGAAATCCATGTGGGAGAAACTCTCGCCAACCCAGAAAAACCAGAAGCACTTTCATTTATTAAAATTGATGAACCAACCATTTCAATGTATTTTTCCCATAACACAAGCCCGCTTGCCGGGAAAGACGGCGGCCGGTTTCTCACGTCGCGGCACATTCGAGAACGACTCGAGCACGAAGCCATGATGAATGTGGGAATTAAAGTTGAAGAAGTAGATGGTGGCGAGCGGTTTAAAGTCTCTGGGCGCGGCGAGCTACATCTTTCAATTTTAATTGAGACCATGCGCCGGGAAGGTTATGAACTCGAAGTATCACAGCCACAGGTGATCTTAAAAGAAATTGAAGGGGAGACCTTTGAACCGGTTGAAGAAGTAACTATTGAGGTTGACCCGGAATATCAGGGAGCTGTGATGCAAGCGCTTGGCAGCCGGAAAGCCGATCTCAAAAACATGGCGAACACAACCACTAGGACCGTCCGTATGGAATTTGTCATGCCATCACGGGCGTTGATCGGTGTGAGGAGCGAGCTTCTTACCATTACGCGTGGCACGTGCATTATGTATCAGAATTTTTATGAATATCAAAGATTTAAAGGGGAGCTTCCAAAACGCCAATCCGGAGTTCTCATTTCTCAAGTACCCGGCAAAGCCGTTGCGTATGCGCTTTGGGGTCTTCAAGATCGCGGCGAGATTTTTTTAAAGCCAGGTGACGAGCTTTATGAAGGAATGATTGTCGGCGTCAATAATAAGGGTAACGACCTTGTGGTCAATGCAATTCGGGAGAAAAAACTCACCAACATGCGCGCCTCCGGTTCTGACGAGGCAATTCAACTCATTCCACCACGGGAGATGACTCAAGAGTTTGCGCTCGCATTTATCGAGGATGATGAGCTTGTCGAAATCACACCCAAAAACATTCGTCTTCGCAAACGTTATTTAACTGAGAACAACCGAAAAACCGCCGCTAGGAACCAAAAGTAAATCTTTAGGATCCCATCTTTATTTCTCAGCAGATTTTATTCGTTTGGTAAATCGAAGCAATTTTTAATCAATGACACTTTCTCTGTCCTCGAACGTCTAAACAAAAACGCTGAAGTAAACCGATAAATTAATTTCTTTCGTTAAAAGAAACTTTGATACAATTTGCAGTGATTTGATTGATAAACTTCATTTTACCGAGGAGAATTCCATCGAAGATTTTGAAATCATCCTAGATATTCTGGCAGGGGATCGCGACGCGTACAAAGAGATCGTCCAAAAATATGAAGTTCGAGTCCGCAGTTATTGTTTGAACGTATTGCAAAATTCTGCACAAGCGGATGACGCTGCTCAAGAAATTTTTATCAAAGCATATCAAGCTCTCGGGCAGTTTCGTGGGGCTGCTTCTTTTTCAACCTGGCTTTACCGCATTGCAGCTAACCATTGTACCGATGTGATCAGGAAAATAGCGCGGTGGAAAACAGAATCCTGGGAAGCTCTTTTGGAAAAAGAAGGTGAACAACTAGAAAGTTTGTTTTCGGTCGCCCCAAAGATTGAACGTTCCGAACAATCTCAATTAATCGCAAAATTACTTTCCGTTCTTCCTGAGAAATATAGAACTATTCTTGTATTGCGCGAAATTCATGGCTTAAGTTACCAAGAGCTTTCTGAGACATTGGAATGTTCAGTGGATGCCGTTAAAGCGAGGTTAAAACGCGCTCGCCAAGAGATTGAAATGAAATCCCGACACTTATTGGAAAGGAAACGCGTCTAAAAGTCATAAGGCAGGCAGACCTATGGACCACCAAAGCATTAAAGAAAAATTATTGAGTTACAAAGACCCTGAGCTTTCAACAGCCGAGCGTGAGCAAATAACTCTTCATCTAACATCCTGTGAGGATTGTAGGTCCGCATTTGCCCGATGGGAAGCGGTTCGCTCTAAATTCAAGGCACTGCCTTCCGCTCGCTCTTCTGAAGCCTTTGTGAACCAAGTGATGGCTCGACTTGACGCTTTGGAAAAAGTTGAGCCAACCATAGTTGTTTCGGAACAGCGGCCATTTTTAAGATGGTTGCTTCCGCTTACCGGGTATGCATTTGCTTTCTTTTTAATGATTTTAGCAATCACCCATCAAGAGCAGCAGGTCAATACCGATGCTGTTCTTCTAGCGGATGTCCCTCAGGCATCGCAATGGACATTTTCAATGGAAACGCCAGACACAAGTCGGTTGTTAGGAATTCAGAAGGAGGAAATATGAAAGTAGCATGGAAACCTAGTTGGCATTGGGTTGTCATCTTTCTTTTAATCGGGTTTGCTCTGGGAACTATTTTTGGTGAACGGTATGCCAAGGAAAGTTTCCACCGGCATTGGAAAAAAGGAGATGCAAAACAGCACATGCTTGAACGTTTCAGCAAAAAACTTGATCTAACGGCAGAACAAAGAGAAAAAGTCGCGACCGTTTTTGAAGCAAAACACCCGGAAATGCTTGCACTCCAAGAAGAGGTAAAGCCCAAGTTCGATGCGCTTCGGAATTCAACACAAGCAGAAATTCGAAAATTGTTAAGCCCCGAGCAGCAAAAGAAGCTTGATGAGATGAATGCGAAAAGAGAGGAGCGAAGAAAAGAGAGGCAAAAGTTTTTTAGCTTATGACGACAACGAATTTTATGAAGGGAAAGCAAAGGACAAGCTGCTTTGTTGCGTTGATAGCAACCACAGTTATTTTTAACGGTTGCATGACAGTTCGTTTGCCGAAGGCCGAAATCAAAAGCGGGGAGCCCAGTGAAATTTTGACATGGAATCATGTGGTTGAAGAAGCTCTTAAAAATCATCCAGATTTGAAAGAAGCCCAGGCAAATGTTCAATCGTTAGCCAGAAGCCGCGACTCAGCCATCGGAAGTTACCTTCCTTCAGTTTCAGGCGAGTTCGACCGTTCGCGATTTCGAACAGCCGGAGGAACAGCGCCAAAAAATTCAATGGATATGGGCATCCAAGCCAGCCAGCCAATTTTTACCGGGTTTCAAATTCTTGGCGATTTTTTACAGGCCAAACGAAATCTTGCCGCGGAAGAATATGCTTATCTGAACACAAGCGCGGACGTTCGACTTCGGCTTCGCTCTGTCTATGTTAATCTTCTTCGGCTCGAAAAATTGCTTGAGGTAAGCAAACAAATTTCAGAGCGAAGACAGCAAAATGCAGAACTCATTCGCTTGCGCTATGAAGCGGGGCGTGAACATGTGGGTTCGCTTTTACGTTCGGAAGCGATTGCGCGGCAAGCAGGTTTTGAAGTAGATCAAACTACGCGCAGTATCGAAACAACCTCCCTTCGTCTGGGCCGCGAATTAGGAGGCGATTTTTTCACTCGAACGCGTGTTGCGGGCGACCTTTCAACTATGATTCCCGAGGCTCCAAAAATAAATCCAAAATTTTCTGAACTTGCCGAGCAAACGCCAAGCGTCCGACAGCTCATCAAGCTCGCCGAGTCAAAGAAAGCAGCTGTTTTGTCGGCTCAATCTGCTATCTGGCCGCAGGTCAATGGTACTTATGATTATGGTTATTCAGGAGATCGATCTTCCAATTTAGACAAACATTACGAAGTTGGCATGAGCGTGTCAGCCCCTTTTTTTGAAGGAGGCAAAAATGTTCAAGCCATCCGGAAAGCAACATCTGATTATGAAGCTGCCCGCGAAACGGCAAAGAGTGCTCGTGATGAAACCCTTGTGAAGCAGTCTGAAGCATGGGCAGCGTTTCGGAACGCGCTTGATTTGGTGGAAGTGCGCAAAAAGTTTCTCACGGCAGCAGAGGAGCGTTCTGAAATTATTCGGTCTCAATACACATCCGGCCTTGTTAATTTTCAAGATTTTGATTTAGCTGAACAAGATCTTGCCGATTCACAAAAAGCGCATGTGGAAGCATTGGCAAATGCGCTCACTCAGGAAGCAAATTGGGAATTTGAGAAAGGTGGAACACTTGAGGAGATTCTTCGTGAACAATAAAAATCTTTCGATTGTTTGGAAGATTGGATTGATCGTTATCGTTTGCTTTCTTCTGTGGCGAGGTTGTAGTGACTCCTCAGGTTCTAAGAAGTCGCTTGAAATTGTTCGCGCGGCGAAA
>JACQQN010000114.1 GCA_016206995.1 Candidatus Omnitrophota bacterium
AAAGAATGTCCGCCCAAATGCATTACGATTGTCCGCGATACGGATGCTCAAGGGAAACCGCTGAAACGTCCTAAAACGTTCGACATTGATTTTTCAATTTGTATGAATTGCGGCATCTGTGAAGAAGCGTGCCCGTTTGAAGCAATTTATATGGATCATGAATTTGAACTTTCTGAATATGGCCGTTTTGACGAATTGCTTTACACAAAGGAGAAACTCTTAAAATCTGCAGAATATTTTATGAAAATTCGGCCAACGGACGCCACACGAATTGCACAGGCGCGCGCGCAAAAAGAAGCCCAGAAAAAAGCTCAAGAAGCCGCGAAAGCACAAACAACTCAAACCGCGTCTCAACCTACACCGCCACCAACTTCTACGGATACAAAATAACTTATGGAAATAGTAGACCAAATATTTGTGATTGCGAAAGCAGGGATCGTTAACTGGGCGGAAGCGTTGTTTCCCGACTGGACTGTGGTTCTTATTTCCATTTTAATTCCGATCGTTGCGTTCACGATCTTTGGCCCTGTCACGATGATGTATCTCACTTGGCTTGAACGGAAATTACTTGGAAGAATCCAAAATCGTTACGGCCCAAATCGCGTCGGTAAATTTGGGCTTCTCCAGCCCATTGCGGATGGCATCAAAATGTTTACGAAAGAAGATATTGTTCCAGAAGGTGCAGATAAAATTGCGCACCTTCTTGCGCCGCTTTTGATTGTCGTCCCTGCTCTTCTTATTTTTGCCGTGCTTCCATTTGGACGCAACATGATTGCTATTGATTTAAACATTGGGCTTCTCTTTTTCCTGGCGCTTTCCTCGACAACCACCGTTTTTATTTTCACAGCGGCCTGGGGATCGCGCAATAAATTTTCACTCTTGGGTGGGATGCGCTCCGTCGCGCAAATGGTTTCTTATGAAATTCCATTTGTGCTTTCGGTTGTTCCGGTTCTCTTGATGGTTGGTTCATTCTCCACTGTCCAAATCGTGGAAGCACAACAAAATTATCACTGGTTCCTTTTTACGCCATGGGGTGTGGTTGGATTTTTGATTTTTTTCCTCTGTGGGGTTGCTGAAGTCAACCGAACACCTTTTGATTTACCAGAAGCAGAGTCAGAAATTGTGGCTGGGTTTCACACGGAATACAGTGGAATGAAATTTGCACTCTTCTACATGGCTGAATTTATGAATACTTTTACCATTTCGGCGCTCGTCGCAACCGTTTATTTGGGGGGATGGCAAGGGCCGGGGTTTTTGCCAAGTTGGGGTTGGTTTTTAATCAAAACATACGCTTTGATTATTGTGATGATGTGGTTTCGAGGTACTTTCCCACGGCTCCGAGTTGACCAATTGATGGGATTTGCATGGAAATTTCTTTTGCCGCTTTCGTTGCTCAATATTGTCATTGCAAGTCTTTGGTATTATTTGGCAGCACCTATGAATTATGTGCTTGGAACGATTTTACTGTTGATGGGTATTTTTTTACTTTATGGAATCAACCGACCTGAAATTCCCAAAAAAAGGAAATACCGGTACGCTTACGCGGATTAATTTCCCTCACCCTTCCCTCTCCCCTGAGGGGAGAGGATAAAGGAGAGGGGATTGTTAGGTAAAAACATGGAAATTATTCTTGCAATTTCAAAAATAGGAATCTACGCAATCTTTGGCATCACAATTCTTGGTGCTATTTTTGCTGTCACGCTCCGCAATATTTTTCATGCGGCGCTTGGTTTGGTTTTGGCCCTTCTTGGGGTTGCGGCAGTTTACTTTTCAATGGAAGCCGAGTTTCTTGGAGCAATCCAAATTTTGCTTTACGTGGGCGGGATTATGACGCTGATTATTTTCGTGGTGATGCTTACGTCTAGAATTGGCGACCGAACAGTTCCAACTTCAAATCACCAACGTTATCCAGCGCTTGTAGGCATTCTTTTCTTGATTGCGTTTTTAATCCGCTTGGTCCGTGAGACACCGTGGCAACTCAAAGCTGAGCTCTCAACCATCGATGCAATTACAATCGGAAAAGAATTCATGGGTGCTTACGTTTTACCTTTTGAGATTACTTCCCTTGTGCTTGTGGTGGCGTTGATTGGAGCAATTGTTATTGCAAGGAGCGATTTAAAAAAATGATTCCACTCACCCATATCTTAATCTTTACTTCGATTTTATTTTCGATCGGTCTCTACGGTGCATTGTCTCGACGCCATGTGGTTGGAATTTTGATTGCGGTGGAACTCATGCTGAATGCGGCCAATATCAATTTAGTCGTATTTTCAAGATACACCAATACAAACCCTGCCACCGGACAAATCTTTGCGGTCATTATCATTGTCCTTGCTGCTATTGCTGCAGCGGTGGGGCTTGCAATTGTGCTTTCGATTTACCGAAACCAAAAAACAATTTACTCAGACGAAATTGATATTCTTAAATGGTAAGGGAGCCTAGTTTTCCAGGCGACACTTACCCTGAACGACCCCTGCCGCTTTGCAGAGCAAAGCGGAGCAGCTGGGGGAAGTGTAGGGTTACATAATGACATCTAATATGACTAATTACCTTTTCTTAATTCCGCTGATGCCACTGTTTGGCTTTGCGATCAATATTTTCTTTGGGAAGCGGCTTCGTGAAAAAGCGGCATACATCAGCATTGCCACAAGTGTTTTGTCTTGTATCATCTCTTGTTTCGCAATTGCTTCCGTGTTCAAAGGAGAACGTCTCCTCGTTAGTTTTGATTGGCTTTCATTCAACACAACGTTCCTCCAATTTGGTTTTTTGGTGGACCCGCTCGCGGCCATGATGCTTTTTGTGGTGACCTTCATTGGCTCGCTCATCATTATTTATTCGGTTGGATACATGCACGGTGAAGCGCGATACTCACGCTTTTTCGCTTACCTTTCACTTTTTATGTTTTCGATGCTTGGGCTTGTTTTGTCGACGAACCTCATCCAAATTTATATCTTCTGGGAATTAGTTGGTGTTTGTTCTTATTTTCTAATTGGGTTTTGGTTCGAAAAAGATTCTGCCGCCAATGCCG
>JACQQN010000117.1 GCA_016206995.1 Candidatus Omnitrophota bacterium
AACTGAAAAGAATGAAAGTATCGTAAACCCAACAAGAAGATAAAGTCCTAAATCAAGCTGGATTGTATTCTTCGGAATAAAATTCTTAGTTACCACTCCCAAAAAATTCTCCCCAGCTTTAGCCACTGCATCCGCAAATGCTTGGTTAGCTGCTGCACCCAGATAATAACTTGCAAAAAGCGCGCAAACTGCAGTACAAACTGAGAAAATAGACGAGAAGAAAACCGCGCTCCATTTTCCGATAGAAACAAAAATCAAACCAAGCAACACAAGCAAGTAAGTGAGTGCAAGTGCCACCGGAATTATCACAGCAGCAACAAGTGCTGTTGGTGCGGTTTGAGGCTGTGCGGCGCCTACGCCTTCTTTCTTTGGGAAAATTTTCTTGATGGTTTCAAAAAAGTCTTGGTCGACCTTAAAATCAGATGATTTTTCTTTCTGTGATGAAAATTTCATTGGGATGCGCTTTACAAAATCATGGGTGCTCCATTTTTTGACACCAAAAAGTGGTACCTCAATTTTCAAAACTGGAGTGAAGTACGTGCCTAACGCTACAAGTAAAAGGATATAAACCGAGATAGTACCAATGCCAAAATCAATCCCTCGAGATTTTCGTTTGTTCATGTGAAAACTCCTTTCTTTTTTAGAATGATTGCCACGTAAACCAAAAAATAAGCGGGAGAAGAATTCTATAAATCCCAAATGGAATAAAGTTGTGATGTTGAATAAAATGAAGCAGCCATTTAATGCAAAGAATAGCCATGGCAAAAGAAGTGATGAAGCCAATAACAAGAAGTTGAAACTGATCCAGAGAAAAAGATGAGCCATGCTTTAGCAGATCAAGCCCAGAGGCTGCAGCCATCGTAGGAATTGCGAGAAGAAATGAAAATTCAACGATTGTTTTTCTTTCCAAGCCCAACGCGAGCCCTCCAATAATGGTTGCGGCGGCTCGTGAAACACCGGGGATCATTGAAAAGGATTGAAAAATACCGATCAAAACTGCGTGGCCATAAGAAATGGATTCTATTCTTTGGATTTGTTCTTTTTCCTTACGGTGGAATAATTCAAAAAGGATCAACACGACACCTCCTAAGAAAAGCGACCAGAGAACGACTTGATCATTTCCAAGAAGCGCTTTGATTTTCTTATAAAAAATAAGGCCTAAAAGTGCTGTTGGGAAAAATGCGGTGAGAACGCGCTTCAAAATGTTGAGGTTTACAAGAAATGATTTCCAGTATAAAACAACCACGGCTAAGATAGCGCCGAGTTGTATTGTGATCTCAAAGCTTTTGAGGAAATCACCCTGAGCGACACCCATCAACCGGGCGGTTAGAATTAAATGCCCCGTTGATGAGATCGGAAGAAATTCCGACGCACCTTCTACAATCCCAAAAATGATCGCGTGAACAATATTCATGATTTGAATTCAGATTTAAATGCCTTATTATCGTGTCAAATCAAGTGCTGACAGTAATTTACGGCAAGAAAATGGGAAGGTTTAGCAACTAACCCGTTCAGATAAGGCTAGTATTAATCGGGAAAGTTATAAAGAAAAAGATAAACGAATCAGTCTATAAAAACGAAGAAGACAGCCCCAATCATAAGCCCAAATCCAACCAAATAATTCCACTTCAGCCCCTCTTTAAGGTAAAACACGGAGAAAACACAGAAAACAACTAAAGTAATTACTTCCTGAATGGTTTTGAGTTGAGCTGTTGTGAAATGATAGGAGCCAAATCGATTTGCTGGCACTTGAAAACAATACTCAACAAGCGCAATCAACCAACTAATGATGATTACTTTCCACAAAGCGGCATGCTTAAATCGCAAGTGGCCGTACCAAGCAAACGTCATGAAAACGTTGGCGATTGTCAAAAGCACAATTGGTTTCATGGGTTTTACCTTCTTATCTAAATTTCGATTTACAAATAATTATCGGCAAATTGTAAAAATCCGCGCAGAGCTAATTTCAAAAACAACAAGATAAAATAAAAACGGAGAGGCTTCAGAAACCTCTCCGTTTTTACTACGATCGCTGCCCTAGCGCTACTATAAAACAAAAATTAAACTCCACTCAAAGCGCTAGGACTGTCATGACTTCCTTATCAGATTTATCTGATTATTTCAATGAGAGTCATGGCTGACTCAAAAACTACAATTACTTAATTGCATCACCAGCGACATTGCTTGTCACCGGAGTAATGAAAAAGCTAAAAGGCGGAAATACAAACCACCACGCTCTTCGGCTTGATTGAACAATGCGCACTTTGCTTGCACCCTCGGCTTTGGCGGCTTCCGTAAAATCACTTACGGTTTTCTCAAGGCTTGCATCCCCTGCAATCCCTGCACCTGTTCCGAAGAGAAGATGAAGCGCCACATTAGAGGTGCTGATATGGGTGGCACCACCATCTGGTGTTGATAGGCCATTAAAATTCCTTGCCTGAGATGTTGAGCTGCAACCTGGAAACACGAGAACAACCATGATTAAAAGACATCCGATATTTAATAAGTTTTTCTTCATGTTCCCTCCGTTTTTTATTTTATTGTCTTTTCCCCTAAAATTGCGGGCGTAATTCTATCATACTTTTACCCCAAAGAGGCAAGGCTTTTTAAGAAAACTGTGGGGTTATTCATATCTTAAAGCTTCGATCGGATCCAGTTTTGCGGCTTGTTTGGCTGGCCAAATTCCGAAAAGCATTCCAATCCCTGCTGAAAATAAAAAGGCTAGTAATATAGAATCCATGCCTATCGAGGTGTTCCACCCAGCAAACTTGGTGATTAAAAGTGAAGATAAAATCCCAAGTACGATACCTGCAAAGCCACCCAAAAAAGTAACCATCACTGATTCCACAAGAAATTGAAATAAAATATCATGAGGCGAAGCGCCAATTGCTTTTCGGAGGCCGATTTCCCGGGTCCGTTCTTTCACAGATACCAGCATGATATTCATAATCCCGATACCGCCTACAATTAATGAAATGGCAGCAACCGCTCCGAGCAACACAGAAAACGTCTTTGTCGTTGCAGAAAGTGCTTGCTGAATATCCGCGTAATTTCGAACCTCGAAACTATCTTCATGTTCCGGCGCTAAACGATGACGTCGAACAATGAGTTGCTTCAACTCCTCTTCAGCGGTAGGAATTGCCTCTGCCGATGCAATCTGGACGTCAATTTGATCCACATAATCCTTACCCAAAACGCGCCGCATTGCGGTCATGAGTGGAATCACAACAATATCGTCTTGATCGCGCCACGTGTTTGCACCAAGCGTTGGGAGAAGCCCGATGACTTGAAAATTAATCCGGTTAATTTTGACGGTTTCACCAATCGAATTGTCAGAACCAAAAAGTTCTCGGGCAACAGTTTGGCCAAGCAACACAACGCGTTTTCTTGAAAGGTTTTCCTCCCGGGTAAAAAATCGGCCCATCGCCGGATCTTGATTTCTCATAGAAGCGTATTCGGGTGTTGTTCCTAACACTCGGGTGCTCCAATTCTTACTTCCATACACCATTTGTCCTTGCCCTGTCACTTGCGGCGCTACGGCTTTCACTGCAGCAACCATTTCTCGAATGGCTCGAGCATCTTCGAGTGTAATCCGAGTTGCAGTACCCGCTTCCATTGATACCCCGCGCACTCTGACGGAACCTGGTCTTACAGAAAGAAGGTTTGAGCCAAGTCTCGCCAGTTCTTGTGTAATAGACTCTTGAGCGCCCCGGCCCAAAGCAAGCATGGCAATCACACAAGCAACACCAATTAAAACACCAAGCATTGAAAGAAAAGATCGAAGCTTGTTTGAATGAATCATCCGCCACGCTTGCGCGAGATGTTCCTTGAATTCCCTAAAAGAATAATGACGCTTCTCATGCGTTTTTGTAGGCTCGCCAGTATGCTTTAGCGTTTTAGTCCCAGATTTTTTTTGGATCTGTTCGTCACGGACAATCTTGCCGTCTTGCATTCGGACGATTCGTTCCGCTTGAGCTGCGATGTTCTCATCATGAGTTACTATAATAACGGTCATTCCGTTTTCGTGAAGCTCATGGATGATTTGCATCACCTCTTTTCCTGACTTGGAATCAAGGTTTCCAGTTGGTTCATCCGCCAAAATCAAATAAGGTTTTTGAACGAGTGCGCGCGCAATCGCAACGCGCTGCTGTTGGCCGCCGGAAAGTTCACTTGGTTTGTGATTGATGCGATCACGAAGCCCAACACGGGAGAGGAGTTCCAGCGGACGCTCGGCGCGCTCATTCGATAAAGATCCATCCGCCCAATAAAAAAGCGGAAGCTCGACATTTTCTAAAGCGGTTGAACGAGCCATTAAATTGAACTGTTGAAATATAAAGCCAATCATTCGGTTACGTAAAAACGCATAATCTTCTTCTGAAAGGTGGGAGATGTTTCGGTCGAGTAGATGAATGGCCCCTTGATCAGGTGTGTCTAAAAATCCAAGCACGTGCATTAAGGTAGATTTCCCAGACCCAGACGGTCCCATCACGGCAAGAAACTCGCCCTGCTCAATATTAATAGAAACGTCTTGAAGCGCTCGAATTTCAACGCTTCCAATGTGATACGTTTTCGAGAGATTTTCTGCTTTAAGGAACATCAGTTGCTCGGCCGGCTTTGGCGGTTGGGGCGTCTTGCGGAAAACGGATTCGTGCCAAGCTCTGAACGTTTACTCTTCACAATAACAATTTCTTCGTTTTCCTTAATGCCCTCAAGAATTTCTGTCACGCGCCCATCGGATTCACCAATCCGAACTGGCATTGGAACTAATTTTCCGCCAAAAGATTTTTTATATATGGCAAAATCGTAGCCGTTTGGATTTTTCACATGCTTTGGGAATGCGCTCACTGCTTCAGATGGAACTAGTAAAGTCCCCTTTCGCTCTGCAACCAAAAAAACTACATTGGCCGTCATGCCGCTTCGAAAAACGGACGGGATCTGATCTGGAAGAACATCTACGGCGTATACGTTGACATTGTTGACAAGTGTGCTTTCATAACTAATGTGATCTACCTTTGCCTCTATAAAACGATCGGGATAGGCGTCGAGCCCAATCTCGGCGCGTTGGCCAATCTTAATTAAAGAAAGATCTGTTTCGTCAACTTGTGCATTCACAATTAAACGATCTGAAAGAACAACCACTGGATCTGTTGTTGAAACTGTTTGGCCAGGCTCGACTGCCCGAACAATGACCATTCCATCAAGCGGTGCAATGAGCGGTGCAGGTTTATAAGCATTCTGCCATTTTTCAAACGCTTCAGGACCTTGTGCCCGTGCAGCATCAAGAAGTGCGGCGCGTTCGGTTGAACTCATCCAAGCAAGAATTTGGCCTTGTTTTACTTCTTCTCCTTCTTCCACAAGCACTTCATCAATTCGCCCGGAAATGGTTGGTTTGATTTCAACACGGTTTTGTGGTTTAATTTCTCCGGTTGCTGTGATTTTAATCTCGAGGTCTCCCCGCGTTATTTTCGCCGCGCGAACAATTTCAAGCGACTTCTTAGAACCTGAGGAGTCACTACACCCTTTCCACACAAGAAAAACAACCATCGCAACCAATCCCAATTTCCAAATTAATGAAAGATTTTTATTGTTCACGAAGAATCTCCTCAAGCGTTCCACCTTTCTCAAATTCCCAACTTGCTTCCCGTGTCAACGCTGTTGCCAATGCCTCCACGTATGTTTTTTGAGAATCGGCAAGATCTTGCTCGGCTAAATCAAAATCTTGAAAATTGACAAGTCCAGATGTGTATTGAGACCGAATAATTTCGGAACGCTCCTCTGCTGCTGTGAGAAACTTTTTGCGCACCTCCACTAAATCAAGCGCGTTCCGAAACGCTGCCCATACTTCAGACTGTTTCACAAGAGTTTCGTCACGAGCGCTCTTTGCCGTTTCGCGGGCAGCTTCATAATCAGATCTTGCTTTTCGGATGGCTTGAATGTTTTTGCCCCCTTCAAAAAAAGGGACCGACACGCTTATGCCAACTTCGTAATGCTTGTCTAAATTGGAAGATCGATCTCCTGAATAACCATAATCATAAGTACCATTGACCTGCGGCCAGATAGCAGATTGAGCCGACAAAACAGCTGCTTTCTTTGACTCGGCGAGCTTGATGAGCTGTCGGA
>JACQQN010000118.1 GCA_016206995.1 Candidatus Omnitrophota bacterium
ATTGGTCGGAAGCGCGTGGGTTTTAGTCCCTTACCTGCCGGATATTGACAAAACTAACAACGGACTTTATTTTCAAACAAACCACTTTTCAGTCTTCACGATTGGAGGAACTCCAACTCTTGTAACACCGCCGACGACAACCACTCCGGAAACAACACCGACGCCTGAACCTACGCCAACACCAACACCACAGCCGGGACCGGCAGAAAATCTGGAAGATGAAGACCAAATCATTCTTGGTGGGGGTTCAGCACTAATTGCAAATGGCGAAGAAAATGGTCAACAAATTGCAGAAAATAATTCCATCGCCCCTGCAACAGAAGTAGCGGCAAGCTTGGATGGAAAGGGCGACCCTTTCATGGTTTACCACAAGGGAATATACGATAAGCAAAGCGGCGGAAATGTACTTGCGATTGTCAATTGGACAGACTCAAAGACTACGGAAACTTCGCACCAAAACCAACCCTTGGAAATAATCAACGAGAAATCTCAAGAAGTCCATTCACCGATTCAAACAACTAAAAAAGTCGAAAAAGCTACTGCCAACAAAACAAAGGTTGCATCTGAGTCTCCAAAGAAACCTAAAAAGTGGTGGGCATTTCTTCCTTTCCTCCAGTTCTGGACAAAGAGTTAGACCTCTTCTAAATCCTACATACTCAAAAGAGGACAGGTCTTATTTCTTGTCAACACGAACAAGACCTGTCCCTTTTTCCGTTAAAAAAGATGTCGCTTTCCTAAAAAAAATCCGTATAATTAAAAACCATAGAGGGGACAGGTCAGAAAGTTCATGACCTGTCCCCTTTTGTGAAAACCATGAGACAATTTAAAATCCCATTCATCATTGCAAGTATTTTGGTGGGGCTCGCCTTACTACTCAATCACTTTGCCTTCACACCAAAGCAAATCGTTTCAAGCGTCATTTTCTTCATGATTATTTGTGGAACGCTTTTCTATTGGAAATTCCGACTCGCATTTGCCTTCAGCGGCATTGCGGTTCTGCTCGCTACAAATCTTCTCGACATTCCACATGTCATTGAATTCGCTGGGCTCGATATTATCTTGTTCCTTGTTGGCATGATGACGATCATCGGTTATCTCGAAGAAAATCATTTTTTTGAATATTTAGTTGCAAAAGTGGTCGATGCAGTTGGCGAGCGGCCTTACCTTTTGATGGGGGTTTTGATGGCGCTTTCTACATTCTTTGCGGCACTTGTAGATGAAGTGACATCAATTTTATTTATGATGTCCACAATGTTTCACGTTACGAAGCGTTACAAAGTAAACCCTGTTCCCTACCTTCTGATGATTGTTTTTGCAACCAATATCGGTTCGAGCGCAACAGCCGTTGGGAATCCAATCGGCGTGATGATTGCGCTTCGCGCAGGCCTTTCGTTCATGGATTTCATTCGTTGGGCAACGCCGATTTCGATAACGTGCCTTTTGATCACGATCCCTATTTGCTTTCTCCTCTTCAGAAAAGATCTCAACGAATTGAAGAATAAAATGAAAAAACGTGGAAATGAGCCGCACGAACTCAAACATGTTGCTTACACAAAATCTGGAATCCGAACGTGCTGGATTCTCTTTTTAAGCACCGTCCTCTGCCTTGTTTTGCATCACCAATTTGAAGAATTGCTTCATCTATCGAAGAACACGCTACTTATCGGAACAGCACTTTTCTTTGGTGCAGTTTCCATATTTTTAAAAGCTGGCGAAGCGCGTGAGTTTTTTATGCGCCGCGTCGATTGGTGGACACTCACTTTTTTCCTCGCGCTGTTCGCCTCTGTTGGAACTTTAAAATATGTTGGCGTCACCGAACAGGTCGCGAAAGGAATGATTCATTTAGCGGGTGGAGGCCACCTTTTCTTGCTTAATATCTTTACAGCCGCTATTTCTCTTCTGACCGCGTTTATGGATAACGTCCTTGCAGTCGCTACGTTTATCCCGATTCTTTCAGACATCGAGAAAATTGGCATCTATGTGTTCCCATTTTGGTGGGCGATGCTCTTCGGTGGAACGCTTTACGGGAATGCAACTGTGATTGGAAGTACCGCGAACATTGTTGCTATGGGCATGCTTGAAAAAGAATCGGGTGGCCACGTTAAATTCATGGAATGGCTGAAACCAGGCGTGATCGTTTCAACTGCAACCATTGTGGTTGCAATGGTCCTTCTTCTTGCACAATTTCACCTCATGCCAAACGCCCCTGCTCAATTTTAAGGAAAAGCTAGGTTTTTTCGCTTCCTTTTTTCCACTTTTTTACATATAATAACGCTTCTTTTTAAAGCCTTTGACCACACAACAACACGTTTGGTTTTATTCTCTGCGGTGCTTCAGTCAAAGTAACAACGTGAAATTGCACAAAGAGCTCTACGTAAGAGTGTCATGACAAAGCAAGAGAAGAAGGAAAATCCGCTCGCTGGACTCCGCGTGATTGGCACCGTCACCATGATTCCAATGGTGATGGTCGCAGGTTTGATGGTTGGCTACTTCTTCGGAAGCTGGGTTGACAAAACTTGGCAAACTGGCTACTGGGGGAAAATTATCCTGAGTTTTTTAGGGGTTGTAGCGGGGTTTAAGCAAACCGTTCGGCTAATTCGAGAAGTGATGAAAGAAAATAACGGGAATACTAAGAGCACCTAACAAAACCTTGTCATTCTGAGCGAAGCGAAGAATCTGCGTTCGTAGATCCTTCGGCTAACGCCTC
>JACQQN010000116.1 GCA_016206995.1 Candidatus Omnitrophota bacterium
AAAAAACAAAGGTTGGATAAGTTGGAGGAGTCATGACAAAAATTTATTATGATCGAGATGCAGATTTAAATTTACTTAAAGGAAAGAAAATTGCCATTGTGGGTTACGGGATTCAGGGCCGCGGCCAAGGTTTAAACCTTCGTGATTCTGGAATTGACGTAATCGTCAGCCAACGGCCAGGTGGTAAGAATTATGAGCTCGCCGTTGAAGATGGTTTTACGCCAATCAGCGCGCGCGAAGCTGCAGAACAAGCGGATATCATCCAGATTCTCACGCAGGATCATTTACAGGCGGAAATTTACGCAAAGGATATTGAGCCAGTTCTTAAAAAAGGGAAATCACTTCTTTTTTCACACGGATTTAACATTCATTTTGGCTATATCAAACCCCCGAAAACAGTTGATGTGTTTATGGTGGCACCGAAGGGGCCAGGCGCGCTTGTCCGATCCCAATTTGTAGAAGGCGCAGGCGTACCATGTTTGGTTGCGGTCGCACAAAATGTGAGCGGTCAAGCGTTGCAGCTAGCACTTGCTTGTGCAAAAGCAGTTGGTGGAACGCGTGCGGGTGTAATTGAAACATCATTTCGCGAAGAGACAGAAACAGATCTTTTTGGAGAGCAATCCGTGCTTTGCGGAGGGCTTTCAGAGTTGATCCGTGCTGGTTTTGAAACGCTTGTCGAAGCAGGTTATGCGCCCGAGATGGCTTATTTTGAATGTCTGCACGAGGTTAAATTAATTACGGATGCAGTATTTGCAAGTGGGATTTCAGGGATGCACCGACGCGTTTCAGATACCGCTGAATATGGTGACTATACGCGTGGGAAACGTGTAATTACAAAAGAAACGCGCAAAGAAATGAAAAAAATTCTTTCCGAAATTCAATCTGGTGCTTTTGCGAAGGAATGGATGGAAGAAAATAAAAAAGGCCGCCCCAATTTTAATAAATTCCGCGAAACCTGCGACCAGCACCCGATCGAGAAGGTTGGCAGCGAACTTCGCCGAATGATGCCCTGGATTGCTAATTCTCTCGAGAAAAAACCACAGGCCGCTTCTCGGTAAAACGAGCACCTTTGTAAGAGGCGTCATAAACGACCGAAGCAATTTGGGAACTAAAACTTCTCCGGCCGACAGACGTCTCAAATAACATAGAAAATTGAAAATGGAAACGAAAAGAAAAATTTATATTTTTGATACAACACTTAGAGATGGCGAGCAATGTCCTGGCGCTTCTCTCACGCCTTCTGAAAAACTTGAAATTGCAAGGCAGCTTGAGCGTTTAAATGTGGATATTATTGAGGCTGGGTTTCCTGCTGCCTCTATGGGCGAAATCGAGGCCATCCAACAAATTTCAAAGGCGCTCAAGCGCCCGGTGATTTGCGGGCTTGCTCGAATGGTGGAGCAGGATATTGATGCAGTTCGCCAAGCGTTGAAGTACGCTAAAAAGAAACGCCTTCACGTTTTCTTGGCGACTTCGAAAATTCACCGGGAATATAAACTCAAAAAAAATCAGAGCGAAATCTTAAAATTGTCTGTCGAAAAAATCCGCTACGGAAAGCGTTTTTTTGATGATATTGAATTTTCACCGGAAGATGCATCTCGGACCGAACGGGATTTTTTAGTTGAGGTGATTGGGGCTGCGATTGATGCCGGTGCTACAACGGTTAACATCCCCGATACGGTTGGTTATGCGTTGCCTAATGAGTTTGGAGATTTAATCCAGTTTTTGGTTCGAAAACTTCCAGCTCTTGGAAGTGAAGTAAATCTTTCTGTCCACTGTCATAATGATTTAGGCTTGGCGGTTGCGAATTCGCTTGCGGCGGTACGAAATGGTGCCAATCAAGTGGAATGTACGGTGAATGGAATTGGAGAGCGAGCGGGGAATGCAGCACTTGAAGAAATCGTTATGGCGATTGATACCCGGCAAGATGAAACGGGTTTTCGCGATTCATTTACTGAAATTTGTGCGGAAGAAATTATAAAATCGTCACGCCTTGTGTCACGCTTAACAGGAATGGTGGTGCAACCCAATAAAGCAATTGTGGGCCGGAATGCTTTTTCTCATGAGTCGGGAATTCATCAAGACGGCATTTTGAAATTGCGTCAAACGTATGAGATCATTGATCCCAAACGGATTGGCCTTTCAGGCAGCCAATTAATTTTAGGAAAACATTCAGGCCGCCATGCATTCCGCGAGCGGTTGGAGAAATTGAATTTTCATTTATCACCTAAGGAAACGGACGCAGTTTTTGAACGTTTCAAACGTCTTGCGGATCAGAAAAAGTATGTCTTCGATCGTGACATCGAAACCATTGTCGAAGAACAAATGTCGAGAATTCCAGAGACCTGGCAACTTGTTTATCTGAAAACCTCAAGTGAAACTGGCGAGAAACCAAAAGCAACCATTCGCTTAAAGCAAAAGAAGAAAGTTTATGAAGCAAGTTCAAGTGGCGACGGTCCGGTAGACGCTTGTTACAAAGCGATCGAAAAAATTGTTAAGATGAATGTCAAGTTGGTTGATTATGCGATCCAATCGGCTACCAGCGGTAAAGATGCTGTTGGTGAAGTGAATGTGAAGTTGGAAATGGGGGGTCAAGAGGTCCAAGGGCGCGGGACCAGTACTGACGTGATTGAAGCAAGTGTGAAGGCTTATCTTTTCGCCCTTAATAAAATTTGTGCTCAATTTGGGAAAGTGAAGCGAGCACCTGTTTGATTTTGTGTCCTGGTTTTTTCCAAGAATTCATTTGCAGTTTAAAGTTGATTGAGAATAGATTACCGCATGAATGACGAAATTAAAGTATTCGGTTTGTTCGGCTGCCCCCTGTCACATTCTCTTTCCCCCGCGATGCATAATGCTGCTTTGAAGGCTTTAGGAATTCCGGGCATGTATTTTGTATTTGAACGAAATCAAAAACAATTTCTTAACTTAGTTCGAACGAAGAAAAAAATGATTCTGGACGGGTTTAACGTCACCATTCCTTACAAGGAGCTGGTCATGCCGTTTCTTGATGTAACGGACCAACTCGCAAAAATTGCAGGGGCAGTGAACACGGTGAAACGTGTTAACAATCGTTGGTTTGGATACAATACGGATATTGTTGGCTTTCAATCAGGCCTTTTGGAGGCGCGATTTCGTGCACGGGGAAAGAAAGCTGTGATTTTAGGTGCCGGTGGCGCTGCACGCGCGGTTTTAGTGGCGCTTGCAAATCAGAAGATTCGTGAGGTGTATTTTTTTGACGTTCGTTCAGAAAAATCAAACCAAGTTGTCCGGGAGTTTCAGAGGCGTTTTCCTAAAGTTCGGATGGTGCCGCTCAAAGGGTTAGATGAAGTAAAAAGGGAACTTCAAAATGCTGATTTATTGGTGAATGCAAGCGGGGTTGGTTTGAAAAAAAATGATTCTTCTCCCATTCCAGACTCATTTTTTCCTCGAAAGAGAATTCTGGTGTATGATTTAATTTATCATCCTAAAGAGCCTGTTTTGTTGAAACAGGCAAAAAGACTAGGGCACCGAGTGATGAATGGTGAGACCATGCTTGTCCAACAAGGTGCCCGCGCTTTTGAAATTTGGACAGAAAAAAAGGCTCCGGTTCTTTTGATGCGAAAGGCACTTCGAAATGCACTCTGTGGCAAATGATTTAATTCTTCTTATTTTTGGGCTTTGTGTTGGGAGTTTTTTGAATGTGTGCATTCACCGGTTTTTGCGTGGTGAATCAATCGTAACGCCACGTTCCTATTGTCCTGCATGTCGAAAACCCATTGCATGGTATGACAATATTCCTTTGTTCAGTTTTATTATTTTAGGTGGGAAATGCCGAAAATGCACTGTGCCCATCTCACCGCGTTATTTTTTTATTGAATTATTGACCGGCCTTGCTTTTGTTGGTTCCATTCATTATTTTGGTTGGACAGCTGAAGGGGCGGCCAGCATTGTTTTTTTAACTTTTTTGTTGGGAATGAGCGCAACGGATTTGGAAGAGCGTATCATCCCAGATGAAATGAGTCTTCCGGGCATCATGATCGGCCTTCTTTTTTCTTTAAGTTTCCCTGTTCTGCAGCAGGAAGCCAGCCGCTGGCAAGGGCTTCTTCAGAGTTTTTTCGGAATGGTTGCTGGCGGCGGCATGATTTATGCTGCGGGCGTTTTTGGTGAACTTCTTTTTCGCAAAGAAAGCATGGGTGGAGGTGATATAAAGCTCATGGCAATGGTTGGTGCATTTTTAGGATGGAAAGAAGCTATTCTTGTTTTTTTTCTGGCTCCAATCCTTGCGTTACCGATTGGTCTTTATATGAAGTTTCAAAAAAAGGAAGATTATATACCTTACGGGCCGTTTCTTTCGCTCGCCGGAGTGATCATTCTTTTCTTTGGTGATTTTCTGATTCGGTTCTTTTTTCTATAACGGTTTTTAATTCCCGCCAGGGGCGGAATAACATCTAACAAAAGGTGCGAACGTGTTTCAATACATAACAGCAGGCGAATCTCACGGCGCCTATTTAACGGCAATTTTGGAAGGCATGCCAAGCGGTCTTGTACTTGATGAAGAATTTATCCAACGCGAACTTTGGCGGAGGCAGCAAGGATATGGGCGCGGCGGCCGCCAAAAGATTGAAAAAGACGAAGTCAAGCTGACGAGTGGGATTTACCAGGGCAAGACAACTGGAGCGCCCATTGGTTTTCTTTTGGCCAATAAAGATGTCACCATTGATAAGCTGCCACAACTCTTCCGTCCACGTCCCGGTCATGCAGATTTGGCGGGTTCGCTCAAGTATCAAGAGGGAATCCGAGAAATTTTAGAGCGCGCCAGTGCCCGTGAAACTGTCATGCGGGTTGCTGTTGGTGCGGCCGCAAAACTTTTTCTAAGAGAATTTGGAATTTGGGTTGCGTCTCATGTGGTACAAATTGGCGAAGCGCGCTTGGATGATCGAGATGTTTCGATTGAAGAAATTGCCGAAAAAACAAAAAATTCTCCAGTCGGCTGCGTTTCTGAGAAAGTTGAAGAGCAAATGATTGCGGCAATCGACCAAGCCATCAAGAATAACGACTCGCTCGGCGGTGTTTTTGAAGTTCGTGCGAAGGGAGTTCCGGTTGGGCTTGGTTCCCATGTTGATTATCGCAGAAAATTAGACGGCCGGATTGCGCAAGGACTCATGAGCCTTCAGTCAGTCAAAGGAGTAGCTTTCGGTTTGGGATTTCGACTTGCCGGAATTTTTGGCTCAGAAGCGCACGATGAAATTGTTTATTCTAAGGAACGTGGTTACCATCATTTGACGAACCGGGCTGGTGGTATTGAAGGCGGAATGTCAAATGGCGAGGAAATTGTCGTCCGAGCAACGATGAAACCAATTTCTACATTAAGGCGGGCACTGCGGTCAGTCAATATGAAAACAAAATCGGAAGAGAA
>JACQQN010000121.1 GCA_016206995.1 Candidatus Omnitrophota bacterium
ATGCAATCGCGATCAAAACAACGATGACTTGGCGCATTGATGGTAACCGTTTTTGTTACGATGCTTTTTCAAAAACGACGTAATCTCCCCGAATTTCGGAGCGAATCGTATCGCCGTCTTTAAATTTACCACCTAAAATTTCCTCGGCGAGAACGTTTTCAACATACTTTTGGATTGTGCGCTTGAGCGGACGTGCGCCAAAAGCGGGATCGTAGCCTTTATCAATTAGAAATTTGAGAACCTCGGGTGACAAAGTAATTTCCATCCGCCGGTCTTTAAGCCGCAACTTTAATTCTTGAAGCTCAATTTCAATCACTTTTTCAAGATCCTCTCGGGTCAATTGATGAAAAACAATGGTGTCGTCCACACGGTTAAGAAATTCTGGGCGGAACATTTTTTTTGCTTCATCTAATAATTTTTGTTTCATAGTTTCGTAATTATCTTCTTCCGTCCGAACTTTGAAACCAAGATCGCCCTGGCGCTTCAAGAGATCAACGCCAATGTTGGAAGTCATAATTACGAGTGTGTTTCGGAAATCAACGCGGCGGCCGAAAGAATCCGTCAAACGCCCATCTTCCATCACCTGAAGCAACACATTAAAAACATCTGGGTGAGCCTTTTCAATTTCATCGAGCAAAACTACCGAATAAGGACGGCGCCTGATTTTTTCGGTAAGCTGTCCACCTTCTTCATACCCAACATAACCAGGAGGTGCGCCAACTAAGCGTGAGACGTTAAATTTCTCACCGTATTCAGACATATCGATTTGAACAATAGCATCAGGATTTCCGAACATAAACTCGGCGAGCGTTCTTGCAAGAAGTGTTTTGCCAACACCAGTGGGACCCAAGAAAATAAAATTTGCAATGGGCCGCCTTGGATTCCTAAGGCCACTTCGGGAGCGGCGAATGGCATGAGCGATTGCTTTGATGGCTTCCTCTTGTCCGATAACTTTTTTATGGAGCTCGTCTTCCATTCTTAAAAGACGGGAGGTTTCCTTTTCTTCCAAACGTTGAAGCGGAACACCTGTCCATTTGGACACAATCACAGCAATGTCTTCAGCAGTGACTTGAACTTCAACTTCCGATTTTGATTCCTTCCAACTTTTTTTGATTCGGTTGAGCTCTTCCTTAGCTTGACGCTCCCGATCCCGAAGCTTTGCCGCACGCTCGAAATCTTGGCTTTTAATCGCAGCTTCTTTTTCATTTTTGAATTGTTCGATATCCGCCTCAAGCTTCTTAATTTCCTTAGGGAACGTGGTCACTGAAAGACGAGCGCGCGAACCCGCTTCGTCAATAAGGTCAATTGCTTTATCCGGCAAAAATCGACCGGTAATGTACCGATCGGAAAGTTTAGAAGCTTGCTCGATTGCCTCATCAGTAATTTTGACACGGTGGTGCGCTTCATATTTATCGCGGAGGCCTTTCAAAATGGCAATCGTTTCGTCAACAGTTGGTGGATCAACATTAATGGTTTGGAATCGGCGCGCGAGCGCTGCATCTTTCTCAATGTATTTGCGATATTCATCAAGTGTCGTTGCTCCAATACACTGAATTTCTCCACGTGAAAGCGCCGGTTTCAAAATATTCGAAGCATCGATCGCGCCCTCGGCACCTCCGGCGCCCACCAAAGTGTGGAGTTCATCAATAAAAATGATGACATTTTCAGAACGCCTAATTTCATCCATCACAGCTTTGATTCGTTCTTCAAACTGGCCGCGATATTTGGTACCTGCCACCATCAGAGCGAGATCAAGCACCACCATCCGTTTATCAATCAGTACTTCAGGGACATCATTTGCAATAATCCGCTGGGCAAGGCCTTCTACAATAGCTGTTTTTCCAACCCCGGCTTCCCCTAAAAGAACTGGATTATTTTTTGTTCTGCGAGCCAGAATTTGAATGACGCGTTCAATTTCATCCAACCGATTGACGACCGGATCGAGCTTCCCTTCCCGTGCCAATTGAGACAAATCACGTCCAAATGCATCTAGCGCAGGAGTTTTTGTTTTCCCTCCCCCCTTCGCACCAGTGCCTGTTCCGCTAGGTGCTCCGCCACCCGCACCAGTAGAAGGCGTTGATGACCCAAGAAGTTTGATCACTTCAGAACGAACTTTGTTCAAATCAAGACCAATATTCATCAGTACATGGCTCGCAACACCTTCGCCTTCCTTAATCAACCCAAGCAAAAGATGCTCTGTCCCAATGTAGTTGTGGCCCAAACGGCGCGCTTCATCCATGGCAAGTTCAATCACTTTTTTTGCTTTGGGTGTGAATGGGATATCGCCTGAAACAATCGTACTTGGCCCAAATTGCACGAGCTTTTCCACTTCAAGGCGAATGGTGTCAAGCGACAACCCCAAATTTTGCAAAACTGCTGCCGCAACACTTTCACCTTCTTTAATAAGCCCAAGCAGGATATGTTCCGTGCCAATGTAATCATGATTGAAACGTTTTGCTTCTTCTTTCGCTAGAATAATGACTTTTCTTGCTCTTTCAGTAAAACGATCAAACATACTGCCTCCTTTTTAAGAAAGACGGATTGCAACCGCAAAATATTAAATTAAGCCAACTTAATATCTTTTAAGCGCTCACGAAACAATTCTGCTCGCTTATAATCACGTTCAGTTGAACTGAAATCATCTTCAAAAAGCTTTTGTAAATGAGCGGGCTGCGCAAATAAAAATAGTGCATTCAAATTTGCGCGGCTCAATTCTTGGATGAGCCCCATATCCATTCCAAGTCGCACAAGCGACAAATGGCTAATCGCTTCATTGCTTGAAATTAACCGAGCAGACTTCAAAGTGCCGAGCGCACGCCATACTTGATCTTCGACTTTTTCGCGTTTTTTCTCAAGCAAGTGCTTGCGCGCTTCTTTTTCATGCTCCACTACTTGGCGGATAACACGCTCTAAATTATCAATGATATCTTCTTCATTTTGCCCTAACGTAATTTGATTTGAAAACTGAAAAAAATTTCCAATAGCTTGTGTTCCTTCGCCGTAAAGACCACGGACTGCAAGGCTTAACTTAGCAACCGCTTGAAGCACCTTGCTGACTTGCTTGGTCATCACAAGACTTGGCAAGTGAAGCATGCAAGAAGCGCGAAGCCCTGTCCCAACATTGGTTGGACACGCTGTGAGATACCCAAGCGCGGAATCAAAACTATAATCCAGCGTCTTTTCAAGTTCCGTATCAACTCGATCAATCAACCGCCACGTTTCCGTAAGATTGAGACCGCTTTGAAACGCTTGAATTCGCAAATGGTCTTCCTCAAGAATCATAATGCTAATGACTTCGTTTTTTGAAACAACAACTGCTTTCTTCCCTTTTCCTGCGGCATGCTCCCGACTCACCAAATGTCGTTCAACCAAAAACTGTTTGTCGAGCTCTTTGAGATCTTTATATTGAATGAAGTAAGAATCATTCAAGTACTTGGAAGCTTTAACGGCTTTTTGAACTTCTTGGATAATGGCTGCTTCATGGTCTGTCTGCAATTTCTCGAGAAATAAAAAATCTGATAGATTTCGCGCAAGACGGATTCTCGAACTAATCACCACGTCACTTTCGGCACCCGATCCTTTTAACCATTCACAGGTAGAACTGAGCAATTGCTTCAATTCATTTCCGCTATTTGCCATGTGACACGTTTTTTTAGTGGGAGCTTGTTTACTCTTTGGGCTCTTTTTTTCGTTTTTCTTGTTTTTCTTCAAGTTTTCGAATCTCATCCCGCAATTTGGCTGCGCTTTCAAATTCTTCAAGTTCAATTGATTTTCTAAGCCGTTCTTGTAAACTTCTTAAATCAACGCTTTGTTTGACATGAGCTGAAACTTTAGACGGCCGTTTTCCCATATGGGTTGTTGCGCGTTGGACTCTTTTGACAAGCGGAAGAAGCATTTTTGAAAGCGTTTGATAACAATTGGCGCAACCAAGTCTTCCAGTCTTACCAAACTCTTCGAAAGTCAGGTGACACGTTTTACAAGAAATATCGGTTTTCTGCTCGGGGCCAAACAAAGAACCAATATCCGAAAGTCCTGATAAAAGATCGCCAAAGTTGAAATGATTTTTAAATTCGGTTCCCTTTTCTTCAGCGCATGTTTCACATAGATGAACCTCAACCATTTGATTGTTCACAATCTCGGTCAAATGAATGGTCGCTTCGTTTTGTTGACAAGAACCGCAAAGCATGTTGTTCCCTTTTAGTTCAAAGAAACCCGAAACCAGAGAACAGAGCACCGAAACCAAAATGCTGATCGAATAATTTTCTGACTTCTAAAGTCTGTTTTCTGTGCTCTGGTTTCTGTTTTCTTATTCACAACGTGTACCGGACACCATCGCGCTTGGTTGATTCCCCAAAAGCGCTCTTCAATTTTGCAGTCGTTTTCCCTGGTTTTCCGGTTCCTATTTTTCGGCCATCAATCGCGACAACTGGAATCACTTCTGCCGCCGTACCTGTTAAAAACGCTTCGTCCGCGTTGAATAGGTCGTGTCGGGTCAACAACCGTTCTTGAAAAGGAATATCGTTTCGCCGCGCAAGATCAATGATGGTTTGCCGGGTAATTCCCTCAAGAGCGCCCACCGAAACGGGGGGCGTTACAAGAATCCGATCTTTCACAATAAAAATGTTATCACCGGTACACTCAGCCACATATCCCTGATGGTTCAGCATCAGCGCTTCCATGTATCCGGAATTGTTCGCTTCAATCTTGGCAAGAATGTTATTCAAATAATTGAGTGACTTGATCTGAGGGTTAATCGCCTCGGGAAGATTGCGAACCGTTGGCACTGTGATAATGGCGAGGCCTTCCCGATACAATTTCTCAGGATAGAGCACAATCTTATCGGTAATCACAAAAATAGTGGCCCGCTTGCATTTCTGAGGGTCGAGCCCTAAATCACCAACGCCGCGTGTCACCACAACACGAATATAGGCGTCGCGGAGTTGATTTGTTCGAAGTGTCTCAAGAATAATTTCGATCATTTCTTCCTTGGTGTTAGGAATTTGAAGCATGATCGTATGTGCAGATTCATAGAGACGGTCAAGATGCTCTTTCAATTTAAACACAAGGCAATTGTATGAGCG
>JACQQN010000148.1 GCA_016206995.1 Candidatus Omnitrophota bacterium
AGGAAAAGGAGTACCAAGGGATTACCTTTCCAGTCATTATTTCTTAATTCATATTTTATCTGCGTTTGTTGCTTATGCAAGTTTTGGGCTTTCATTCATTGCTTCTGTTTTATATCTGAGTCAATCACATGCTCTGAAATCAAAGCAAGTCGGCAATTTTTATCACCGGCTCCCGCCTTTGAAAGACCTTGAGCGCTTTATCTTTTATTCGGTGGTTTGGGGAGTCTTTTTGTTGGGGGTTGGGATTGTAAGTGGTGCTTTTTGGTCAAATAATGTCTTTCATACTTTTGTGGTGCGTGAGCCAAAATCTTTAGCAAGCATCATCACTTGGTTTGCGTATGGATTCATCCTTCTTTTGAGGGCGCGTTCACTCATTGGCGAACGAAAGAGCGTGGTATTCGTATTGTTGGCTTTTGGCCTGGTTTTATTCACGTTTTTAGGCACCAGTTTTTTTGGAACAAAACTTCACGTAGGGATTTAAGATGATCAAAGAATTTATTTGTGTTGGCCTCAGTTACAAAACTTGCCCGGTAGAAATCCGTGAGCAAGTTGCGTTTTCCCAATCGAAACTTCCCCAAGCACTTGAAGAAATGCGGCAGCTTGAAGGAATACGCGAATGTTTCATTTTGTCTACCTGCAACCGGGTTGAACTTTACGGACGTGGAGAGGACGGAATTGAGAACTCAATCGGAAAATTTCTGGCGGGATTTCATGGCCTCGAAGAAAAAGAGATTGGATGTCATCGTTATGTGCTTCGGGGACCTGAAGTGTTTCGGCATTTGTTTCGTGTTGCAAGCGGTCTTGAATCCATGGTGGTCGGCGAAAATGAAATTTACGGTCAGTTGAAACAAGCGTTCCGAATTGCTTGGGAAAAAGGGACGGTCGATTCCATTTTGTATCAGCTGGTTGAGCGAGCACTTCGCGTTGGAAAACATACACGTACGGAAACAAAAATCGGTCAAGGGGCTGTGAGCGTTTCTTCAGTTGCCGTTGAGCTTGCCGAGAAAATCTTTGGGAAATTAAGCGGCGAACAAGTGCTTGTTTTGGGAACCGGGGGAATGAGCGAAAAGACGCTCGAGCATCTCGTGAAAGAAGGTGCCGGAAAAATTGTTGTGACGAGCCGAAATTATGAACGGACGCTTGAACTTTCGCAAAAGTTTGGTGCTGAACCGATTCACTTCGACAATTGGCTCCGCGCACTCAAAACAAGTGATATCGTGATTTCGTCTACTTCTGCGCCTCATCCCATCATTCGTTCCGAGGACGTTAAAATGGTCATGCAAGAAAGAAAGCATCAACCGCTTTTTTTAATTGATATTGCGGTTCCACGGGATATCGAGACCAGCGTTCAATCCATTGATGACGTTTATCTTTACGATATTGACGATCTCCAGTCTGTGATTCAATCCAACGTTCGCGAACGCAAAAAAGAAATCGAAAAATGCAACCGGCTGATCGAACACGAAATCGCACAATTTACCGCATGGCTTGAGCAGCTTGAGTTAAAGCCCGTGCTTCAATGGCTTGTAAGGCATTTTGATGAAGCAATCGAAGACGAAATTAAAAAAAGCCACTCTCATTTTCAAGGAAGAGAAAATCAACTGCGCGACCTTATCGTACGGGTCCGTAAGAAGTTTTTCCATAAACCTCTTCAGAATTTAAAACACGCTTCTCTCGAAGGTTCTCTCCCCAGGTATTTGCAGCTCATTCGGGAACTTTTTTCAGAAGATGTTTCCAAAAAGCGCGCGGAACATCCCCTCACCCTTCCCTCTCCCCAACAGGGAGAGGGTTGGGGTGAGGGGGAAGAAAAGCAAGTCTCATGAAGTCTCATCTCCGAATCGGAAGCCGGGGAAGCACACTTGCGATGTATCAAGCCGTGTTGGTTCAATCAAGGTTAAAAGAACTTTATCCCATGATCACTTCGGAAATTATTAAGATCAAAACAAAGGGCGATATGATCCGCCGCGGCGGGCTTTCTTCGATTGGGCGCGGCATTTTCACTCGGGAAATCGAAGACGCACTTTTACGTGACGAAGTTGATCTTGCGGTCCATAGCGCGAAAGATCTCGAAACGGAACTTTCCAAAGGCCTTGCAATCGGAGCAATTTTGGAACGAGAGGATGCGCGCGATTGTTTGGTTGCGAAGAAAAAGCAAAAATTAAAAGAACTTAAACCGGGTTCCAAAATTGGAACAAGTTCTTTGCGTCGGAAAGCGCAGCTCAAGCGCATGAGGCCGGATCTTGAAATCGTAGATCTTCGTGGCAATGTGGATACGCGACTTGCAAAAGTAGAATCAGGTCATTGCAGCGGAATCATTCTCGCTGTTGCCGGAATCAACCGTTTGGGACGCGCTTCCGTTGTGAGTGAAATTTTTGACCCACTTCAATTTTTGCCGCAAGCGGCTCAAGGTTCCATTGCCGTCGAAATTCGGGAGAGTGACCAAGAAATCAAAGGAGTGGTCAAAGCCATGAACCACTTGCCCAGTGCTCGGTGCACCGAAGCGGAAAGAAGTTTTTTGCGGACACTTCATGGTGGTTGTCAGGTTCCGATTGGAATTGCGAGTTGGGAAGAAGCAGGCACCATTTTTCTAAAAGGTGGTGTCTTTTCAATGGACGGCGCTAAAGCGCTCATCCAACAGACGTCTGGCAGTTTGGAAAAGGCAAATGAGTTGGGTTGTTCACTTGCCAAAGAAATTCTAGCGGCGGGCGGGCATGAAATTTTAGACGATATTCGTAGAGCACTCGATGCAAAGTAGAAAAGTTGGAAAAGTTTATTTGGTCGGCGCAGGTCCCGGAGATGCTGGCTTGATTACGGTGCGTGGTAAAAACTTGCTTGAAACTGCCGATTGTGTTGTGTACGACCATTTGATTCATCCTGCGCTTCTTCAGCTCGCGACACGCGCAAAGAAAAAAATTTATGCTGGAAAGCGTGGGCTCAGCAATCATCAAATCAAACAATCGACCATTGAACAACTTTTGACTCGGCTTGCGCGGCAAGGGAAAACCGTTGTCCGCTTGAAAGGTGGAGACCCATTTATTTTTGGGCGAGGCGGGGAAGAAGCGCTTGCGCTTAAGAAAAATCGAATTCCTTTTGAAATTGTTCCCGGTGTCACGGCTGGTTTTGCAGCGCCTGCTTACGCAGGAATTCCAGTGACTCAGCGCGGTGTTGCATCTGACGTGACATTTGTGACAGCTCATGATGATCCATCAAAACCAGATCCTTCTGTCGATTGGAGAGCGCTTGCCCGCCTCAAAGGAACACTTGTGATTTATATGGGGCTTCACACACTTGAGAAAGTAAGCCAATTTCTCATTCGCTATGGTAAGTCACCTCGGACACCTGCTGCTGTGATTGAACAAGGAACAACCGGCAGGCAGCAGCTTGTGCTTGCAACGCTTGAGACGGTTGCGTGCGAAGTGAAGCGCGCTTTGGTGAAACCACCTGCGGTGGTAGTTGTTGGAGACGTGGTCCCGCTTCACCGCTCGCTTGCGTGGTTCGAAGAAAAGGCTCTTTTTGGAAAAAAAGTGATGGTAACACGCGCTTCAAGCCAAGCAAGTACTCTCCGCGAAAAACTCGAAGATTTAGGCGCTTCCGTGATTGAATTTCCGACGATCGAGGTTCATCCGGTCAAAGATTGGACTCGGTTTGACCGAGCAATTCGTGACGTATCTCGATATGATTTTCTTGTTTTGACAAGCGAAAATGGAGTGCTTTCTTTTGTCAGGCGCTTGTGCGCGCTCAAGCGAGACGTTCGGGATTTGAAAAATGTACGAATTATTGCGATTGGGTCGGGGACTGAGAAACGGTTGAGTGAATTTGGCTTGCGCGCTGATTTCATCCCGCCAGTTTTTTCAAGCGAAGGGTTAATCCGATCGCTTCAGGCAAAACATTGGATTAAGGGCAAACAATTTTTACTCCTCCGCACCAATATTGCGCCGGAATATTTAAAGAAATGCCTTCAAACAAATGGCGGCCAAGTCACCGAAATTTCGGTGTACGAAACCAAAAAACCAAAGTATGATCAAACGTTTCTTAGAAAAGTTCGAGGAGAAAAGCTGGATTTTATTACTTTTACAAGTGCTTCAACGGCTCAAAATTTTTTCAAGCTGTTCTCGAAAAATTGGCGAGAGTGGAATGCTCATCTTGTATCCATCGGACCTGTGACATCGCAAACGATTCGCGCTTGTGGCGGACGGGTTTGGCGGGAAGCAAAACCTCATACGATTGATGGTTTGATTCACGCACTTCTTCAAGGTACAAAAAGAAAATGAAATATCCAAATTACCGCGCGCGGCGCATGCGGCGGACAGAAAACTTAAGGCGGCTTGTTCAGGAAACTCGTCTTTCGGTTGACCAACTCATCATGCCTTATTTTGTGCAAGAAGGCATTCGAGGAAAGGAAGAGATTCAATCCATGCCCGGCCAATTTCGTTTCTCATTGGACGCACTTCTGAAAGAATTAGAATCACTCAAAAAACTTCAAGTGAAGCATCTTTTGCTTTTTGGGATTCCAAAGGAAAAGGACGCGAAAGCAAGCAGCGCCTACCACTCGCGCGGTGTGGTTCAAAACGCAATTCGCCGAATCAAAAAAGAGTTTCCTCGTCTCACGGTCATTTCAGACGTTTGTTTGTGTGAATATATGAACCACGGTCATTGCGGCGTGGTTCGAAAAGAAACCGTTGATAATGATGCGACACTTCCTTTGCTCGCCGAAACTGCACTTTCTCATGCTGACGCCGGCGCGGATATTGTTGCGCCAAGCGACATGATGGATGGTCGCATTGGCGCGATCCGCCGTACGCTTGACCAAAAAGGCTTCACGGAAATTCCAATCATGAGTTATGCCGCGAAATACGCATCTGCTTTTTACGGGCCATTTCGAGAGGCCGCTCACTCCAGACCAAGTTTTGGCAACCGAAAAAGTTATCAAATGGACCCTGCAAACCGCGAAGAAGCGCTTCGCGAAATTCAGATGGATCTGGAAGAAGGGGCCGATATGGTTATGGTAAAACCAGCCCTTCCTTATCTTGACGTGATTCGTGAAATTAAATCACAATTCCGTGTTCCGGTGGCCGCTTATCAGGTCAGTGGCGAGTATGCCATGATCAAAGCAGCCAGCAAAACCGACTATTTAAACGAACGAAATATTGTTTTAGAAAGTCTTCTTGCGATCGTACGCTCCGGCGCAAATGCCATTTTGACCTATTATGCAAAAGACGCTGCCCGCTGGCTTCGGGAAGAATTTTAAGCTCCCAATCTTTTTACTGTCTTGATTTGACAAAAAAAGGAGTCATCAGGTATTCTTTCTTTGTCGATATTTAGTTGATAAAGCTCGCAAGTTTCACTCTCAACAAGGAGCTGTTGTGCAGGAAGCACATCAAAGCAACCAGGCGGAAAAAAAAGAATCCTTTGATAAAAATAGGCACTTCCATTATTCCATCCTTGTTTTTGCAGGGGGCATCATCCTGACTTTTCTTCTTTGGGATGCCTACCTTAATAATAATAGCCAAATTGAAAAATCAGTCGCCAGCCCGCTCATCTTAGCCATGGGTTCTCTTTTCTCCATCGCGGCGGGGTTGTTTGTTTGGTCGCTTGAGAGCAGGCAAGGTTTTATGGAGCGAGAAGTTCATAAACGGACGGTCGAATTGGAAAATAAAAACCAGGAGCTCCAGGAAAAAAATAAAGAAATTGAGAATTTTATTCATATTATTTCCCACGACCTCAAGGCTCCGCTTGTTTCGATTCAAGGATTTGCAAGTATTCTGAAGAATGAATTAGGTGCGGCGCTTCAAGGAGCCAATCTTGATTATTTCAACCGCATTGTGACCAACGCCAAAAACATGACCGTGCTTTTACAGGACCTTCTCGAATTTTCGAGAGTTGGCCGCATTGAAGATGAGAAAGAAAAAGTAGATATGAATAGTCTCTTTCAGGAAATTGTGGGTGAGCTTCGTCCTGAAATTGAGAAAAAGAAAATTCAAGTTAAAAATGCAGGCAGGTTCCCAGCGCTTTTGGGCACCAAAAAGCGGCTTCACCAAGTGTTTATGAATTTGGTTGGAAATTCTGTTAAATATATTGGTGATCCAAACTCGCCGACGATCACTTTAGGGTGCCGCGAAAATGGGAGTTTCTACGAATTTCAAGTGCGGGACAATGGCGTTGGGATCCCTCAAGAAGCGCAAAGCAAAGTTTTTCAGATTTTTCAAAGATTTCATCCCGGCATGGGAATTGAAGGAACAGGGGTTGGCCTCAGCATTGTGAAAAAAATTGTAGAAACAAATGGTGGCTCGGTTCGGTTTGAATCAGCACCAGGAGTTGGCACGACTTTTTTTGTAACGTGGCCGAAAGGCAGAAATGGATAAGATTTTCTTGATCGAAGACAATCCTGATCATGCATTACTTATTACAAAGGGTCTTGCAAGCGATGGCGCCGAGGTCATTTATTATCCAGATGGGCAATCTGCCCTTGGATTTTTGGAGAAGGAAAAACAACCTGAAAATCTTCCGGTTTTGGTCATGCTTGATTTGAAATTGCCGGGGATGGACGGCTTTGAAATTTTACAACGAATTCGCAGTAATTCACGGTGCAAACGAATTCCAGTTGTCATGCTGACAACCTCTAAGTACAAACAGGAAATCAATCGGGCGTATGAATTGGGCGCAAGCGGCTTTGTCACAAAGTCAGAAGATTTTTCCGAACTTCTTGGGAAGCTTGCAAGAGTTAAAGATTATTGGCTTAAAACTGTCGAAAAACCGGATGCAGGTGGTTAATGGTATTAGCAGGGTTCCAAATTCTTTTAGTAGAAGATAATCCCGATCACGCTCAGCTGATTAAGCTCGCAGTCCAAAAAACAAAGCAACGCGCCTATCAAGTGACTCTTGCCTCAACCGCCGAAGAGGCTTTGAAAATTTTGGACGAAGAAAGATTCAATTTAATTGTTTGTGACTATCGGCTTCCTGGCAAGAACGGTTTGGATGTACTCAATTGGCTGAATGAAAAAGAAATCGATACGCCTTTTGTGATGCTCACTGGCGGCGGAGATGAAAAAGTAGCGGTCAAAGCCATGCAGGAAGGCGCTTACAATTATGTGGTGAAGGATGACGTTTATTTGCAAGTTGTTCCGCACGTAATCGATGAAGCGCTCCTTCAATATTTAGCGCGCCAGGAAAAAGCACGGCTTGAGCGTGAAATCCGAGAGAAAAATGTGGCACTTGAAAAAGCAAACCGGGAACTGAAAAAACTCGATCAATTAAAATCTGACTTTATTGCTTCTGTGAGTCATGAAATCAGAACGCCGCTCAATGCCGTGAAAGAAAGCATTGCACTCATTCGCGACGGTGTTGCCACGCCGCAAGAAGAGAAAGGAAAGCGGATTCTAGAAATTGGAGCGCGCAACATTGACCGTTTGACTGGGATGATCAATGACCTCCTTGATTTTTCAAAAATCGAAGCGGGGAAAATGCGGCTTCATCTCGCCTCATGCAATATCCAAACATTAATTGATGAAGTAGCGATTGCGTTCGGAGGCGCAGCCCAAGCGAAGAAGGTGAAGCTTATTTTTAATCCCCAAGAAAATTTTCCGAATGTTTACGCCGATGCCGAACGGGTTATCCAAGTGATCACCAATTTGGTTAACAATGCTCTTAAGTTTACGCCTGAGAATGGACGCATTACCGTGACTTGTGAGAAAATAGATTCCATGGTTAAAATCGCTGTGGAGGACACCGGTGCTGGGATTCCAAAAGAAGATCATGCGAGAATTTTTGAGCGGTTTGAACAATCAGATAATTCAAATTTAAAAAAGGGAACTCGCGGAACCGGTTTGGGCCTTGCAATTTGTCAGGAGCTAATCAAGCTCCATCATGGTAAAATCTGGGTTGAGAGTGAAATAGGAAAAGGAAGCCGTTTCATTTTTACACTTCCGATGACAGAAGAGATTTACCAAAAAGAAGGCGCTGGGTCTTCCGGTTCGTCTTTAGGAGCATCGTGATGGAGGAAGCAAAAAAGAAGATTTTACTGGTTGAAGATGACAAAGACTTTTCCGAGGTGCTCCGCATGCGCCTTGAGAAATTGAATTTTGAGGTAACTCAGCTTTATGACGGGATGGAAACTATTAAGGCAACAAAAGAAACAAGCCCCGACGTCATCATTTTGGATATTTTCTTGCCGGAAATGGACGGTTTTACAGTGCTCAAAAGTTTAAAAGCTGAAAAGTCACCCTGCGTTTCAGGCAAGCTGGTTTCTGATGTTCCCGTGATTGTCATGACCGGAAAAGCGCCCATGATGGAAGAGACAGTTCGTTTTGAAGGTGCTTGTGAATTTTTAACGAAACCGCTCGACATTGATGCTTTGGTACGGCGTATCGCGCAGATTTTGAAGGAGGACAGTTCTAAATGAGAAAAGTACTTCTGATTGATGATGACCAGGATTACGCGTCACTTATTCGCATGCGCCTTGAAGAAAAAGGGTATCACATCGAATATCAATCAAATCCTGTTGATGCCATCAAGCATTTGGAGAAAAATTTTGATTTTGACGTCATCATTCTTGATGTCCAAATGCCAGAACGAAACGGTCTTTCAACGCTTGCCCATTTGCGAGGTCATTTTAAGATGAAAAACCCCAAAGGTAAGGGGTTTGACATTCCCATCATTGTGGCGACCGGGCTGCAAAGCGAAAAACTCCGTGATATTTTTGAATCCCAAGCTGTTGCCGATTATCTTCAGAAACCATTCGACTCCAATGTCTTGATTGAAAAAATTGAAAAAGTTGTGGCTGATTATCATCAGCCGAAGAAAGGAACATCCTGAGTTTGGAAAAGGCCCTTCGTATTTTACTTCTCTCGAGTTCGAAAGAGCTTGCGTATTCCATTTCCCAAAGTTTTGAGAAATCAAGAAAAGGGATTGTCATCCAAGCAGCCACTTTAGAAAAAGCGTGCGAACTCTTATCTTCCACTTCCTTCGACATCGTGTTTTTTGATGAGCTTCTTAAAAAAGAAATTTGTTTTGGGTTTCTTGCCGAATTGGAGAAACGGGGTCTCAATCTTCCACTTGTGCTTTTGGTTGATTCTGAAAAAACGTCGATGATTGCCGAGGCTGTAAAACAAGGGGCGTTTGATTATCTGGTCAAAACAAAAGATCAAGTTGAAAGAATTTCGGAGCTGACGCAAAGTATTTTAAACCGTTTTGCCTTAATGCTGAGGGAAAAGCGTCTTGAGAATGAAGTCGCAAAACAAAGAGCTTCTCTCCACGAAATCAATCAAAAACTTGAAGCATTTGCAATCCATGATGAACTCACGGGTATTTACAATCACCGCTACTTTCAGGAAAAGCTCTACGAAGAATTCCTCCGCGCGCGCCGCTACGGACACCCTCTTTCTTGTTTGATGCTTGATATTGATTACTTTAAGTCCATCAATGACGTTCGCGGGCATCTGGTGGGCGACGAAGTATTGAAGGAACTTGCCCATATTTTGAAAGCGCTGGTTCGGCAAATGGATGTGATTGCGCGTTACGGCGGCGAAGAATTCGCCATCTTACTTCCGCATGTTGGTTATGAAGGAGCCGTTTTGTTTGCTGAGCGCGCAAAAGCGGCAATTTCAGATAACACATTTCTTGCGGGGCGGTACGATTTGAAATTGACAGTGAGCGTCGGCGTTTCATCTTATCCGGATGACGCGCTTCAAAAACATGATGATCTTCTCGCATTTGCCGATCGCGGGCTATTCCATGCAAAGGGTGACCGCGGCCGAAATTCCATTTGTTGTTATTCGAATATCATGCGCGAAATTATGGAGCGGACGCCGTTCTTGCAAATGAGCGGTGATAAAGTCGCTGAATTTCGAAAGCGTTTGCTCGACGTTTCAGAAACCGCGAAGCGTGCTTACATTGAATCTACTAAAGCGCTTGTGTATGCACTGGAAGCCAAAGATAAATATACACTTGGCCATGCTGCGCGTGTTGGCCAATATTCGGCCATGGTGGCTCGTGAGATGGGGCTTTCGGAAGATGACGTCATTACGATTGAACATGCCGGCCTTCTCCACGATGTTGGGAAAGTGTGCATTAGTGACGAGATTTTACTTAAGCAGGGGCCGTTTACCCTGGAAGAATATGAAAAAATGAAAGAACACCCAACGCTTGGTTACCGAATTGTAAAACCCATCAAATTTTTAAGAGAAGAAGCACTAATTATTCTGCACCACCACGAATGGTTTAATGGCCAAGGATACCCTCATAAGCTCAAGGGGAAGGAAATTCCCACTGGTGCCCGGATCGTGTCTGTTCTTGATGCTTATGATACAATGCGTGCCGCAGGTGCCCGATACAAAAAGACGCTTTCCTGTGAAGAGGCCGTGAAAGAATTGGTGAAGCAGTCAGGCACCCAGTTTGACCCGGAAGCAGTCCAAGGGTTGATTCGCGTTTTGGTAAAACGTGGCGAAATTAGCGAAGAAAAAGTGGGCATATAAATTCCGAAGTAACCAAAAAATTGTGAGCGTGGATTACCACCGTTTCCGATAATAGTGTCAGACATGAGCATCCAAGAATTCCCAGAAATAGAAACATTTCAAAAACTTCCTCGCAAAGTAATCGTCAAAGGCGGAAGCTCTGGTTTTAACGCTCAAGGAAAGCCTGAGCTCCGCGGCATCGTGATTAATAACATCGGACATACGGTAAAAGATGTCCGCGTGTCACTCATTATTTTCAACGAGAACGAAATTCCTATTGTCAATGCAAGCACCGTTCCCGACCCCAGCCTCCTGCCGCAGGGAGCTATTGCCTCGTTTGTTTTTACCTTGAATGATTACGATAAGGAAATTGCGAATTATTACCTCTACGTGAATTGGAAGTACGACGATTCGAATTGGTGAGAAGCGCATGCCGACCACAAAGCCCGAAACCATCGAAGCGCTTTTTCTTGAAAAACGAAAGTTCCCCCCACCTGCTGGTTTTCAAAAAATAGCACATGTCAAAGACGAATCGATTTACGAAAAAGCCAAAGCAAATCCCGAAGCGTTCTGGGAATCATTCGCAAAAGAACTTGATTGGATCAAGCCCTGGCAAAAAACACTCGAGTGGAATCCGCCCTACGCCAAGTGGTTCGTTGGCGGGAAATTGAATGTAAGCGCAAATTGCGTCGATCGCTGGGCGAAATCGGCTCATCGAAACAAAGCTGCCATCATTTGGGAAGGGGAGCCGGGTGACCAGCGGACACTCACTTATTGGGATCTTTACCGCGAGGTCAACAAATTTGCAAATGTTCTGAAGCGCTTGGGTGTCAAAAAAGGTGACCGGGTTGCGATTTACCTTCCACTTATTCCAGAAGCCGCAATTTCAATGCTTGCCTGTGCGCGAATCGGTGCGGTTCATAGCGTGGTGTTTGGCGGATTCAGTGCAGAAGCACTCAGCGACCGAATCAATGATGCGCAAGCCAAAGTTCTCATCACAGCAGACGGAGGGTACCGTCGCGGCGGGCTACTCCCGCTCAAACACGATGCGGATTATGCCATCAAAGAAACTCCCTCGATTGAGCATGTGGTGATTGTAAAGCGCGGTGATTTCCCGCTTCGCGTGAAAGAAGGGCGTGACCATTGGTGGCACCGGCTGATGCAAGATGCAGAATCTTTTTGTGAGCCCGAGCCAATGGATTCTGAAGACATGCTTTTTACACTTTACACATCGGGCACCACTGGGAAACCAAAAGGAATCATTCACACAACCGGTGGTTACTTGACTGGCGTCTACGCGACCACGAAATGGGTTTTTGACTTGCAACCCGAGGATGTTTATTGGTGTACAGCAGACGTTGGCTGGATTACGGGACATAGTTACATGGTTTATGGCCCGCTTGCAAACGGTGCGACGGTTGTCATGTATGAAGGCTCCCCCGACTGGCCGGATAAAGACCGATTTTGGCGGATCATTGAAAAATATGGTGTCACGATTTTTTACACAGCGCCAACTGCCATTCGAACATTTATGAAATGGGGGAAGGAATGGCCTGCCAAATGCAACCTTTCATCACTCCGGCTTCTTGGAACCGTTGGCGAGCCAATTAATCCTGAAGCGTGGGTGTGGTATCACGAAGAAATCGGAAAATGCAAATGTCCCGTGGTCGACACGTGGTGGCAAACAGAAACCGGAATGATTTTGATCACGCCACTTCCTGGCGTGACAACCTTAAAACCTGGCTCTGCCACGAAACCATTTCCAGGGATTGAAGCAAAAGTGTTGAATGAAGCAGGCGAAGAAGTCGGTGTGGGCGGTGGATATCTCGCACTGACGAAACCGTGGCCTGCGATGCTTCGCGGAATTTATGGCGATCCCGAACGTTACGAAAAACAATATTGGTCCAAATGGCCAAAAATTTATTTTACAGGCGATGGCGCAAAGCGTGACGAAGAAGGTTATCTCTGGCTTCTCGGCCGCGTGGATGACGTGATGAATGTTTCTGGCCACCGGATCAGCACGATGGAAGTGGAAAGTGCGCTTGTAGATCATTCGGCCGTAGCAGAATCCGCCGTGGTAAGCCGCGCGCATGACATTAAAGGAGAAGCGGTCGTTGCGTTTGTGACCGTGCGCGAAGGGGTAAAATCAGATCCAAAACTCACAGAACAACTGAAAGAGCACGTCGCAAAGAAAATTGGCTCGCTCGCGCGCCCGGACGATATTATTTTTTCAGCGGATCTTCCCAAAACGCGCTCCGGGAAAATCATGCGCCGCCTCTTAAAAGACATTGCGAACGGAAAAGTATTGGGCGATACGACGACACTTGCGGACCCGGATGTCGTCAAACATTTACAGAAGACTTACGAGGAATAAAGAGTCGCACAAAGATATTTAGGAGGTTTTTATGAAGAATTTGCTTAGACGTTATTTTTTAGTTTCATTATTAGTGGTTGCCATATGTTTACTCATTTTGCCAAGCGCATCTCTTTTTGCAAAAGATGTGGATGACATGGGTTTCAAAAAAGATGTTCCATATGATATTTATTATGAAGTTGGAAGCTATGCGGTCGACCGCGTCCGCGATGTCAAAATTGTCCGAAAAATGGGTGAAGGAAACTTGACCTTTCTTGTAATCGAGGGCGGAACCGGCCTTCAAGGTAAAGAAGGCTACATTTTGCTCGATAAAATCCGCGCCATTCTTCCAAGCGGTTATATCAGCCCGAAGCGCGTGGTTGACGTTGATTCAGTAGGCGCCACGGTCACTCAAGTTGCGAGCAGTTAATACGTCAATGAGCCGTTCTGACTAACAAAACATTCCATCCAAAATTGAGACTCAGATGTTTCTTCGATAAATGGAATGTTTTGTTTATAATATCTCCTAGGATTTACATATGAGTCAGTCACAAAAATTATTCAACAGAGCGAAAAAATTAATGCCGGGAGGAGTGAATTCTCCGGTGCGGGCGTTTCGTGCGGTTGGCGGAAGCCCAAAATTAATTGCGCGTGCAAAAGGCCAATTTATTTGGGATGAAGA
>JACQQN010000133.1 GCA_016206995.1 Candidatus Omnitrophota bacterium
AAGCGCGGCACCATGTTTATGACAGCTCATTTCGGCAATTGGGAACTTCTTCAAATTTGTTCTGGGGTTCACGGCCACCCGATGCGGGTGTTAGCGAAAGAACAAAAACTGACACGCCTCGATCAATTCTTAAATGAATTGCGTTCTGCGCATGGTTCCCGCCCCATTTTTACAAAAGGGATGGAGATTCGGGAGTTTTTCCACGCGCTCAACCAAGGGGAAGTGGTTGGCGTTCTTGGAGATCAAGGTGGAGGCCGCGATGGGGCTGTCGTTACTTTTTTCGGCCGTAAAACAACAGCGCCCAGTGGAATTATGACCATTGCTCATAAAACGAATGCCAACGTCCTTCCTTGTTTTTTGGTTCGTGAAAACTGTGGTCCGCATCATATCATTTATATCGAACCTCCTCTCAAATTAATGGAAACCGGAAGTGATGAGGATGATGCAGCAAATTGCCGGTTGTTTCTTGAGCGTTTGGAGAAACGGATCGAAGAACATCCGGAACAGTGGTTGTGGCTGCATAAACGGTGGAAATTTTGTTTTACAAAGCGAATTTTGGTTCTGCAAGACGGCCGTGCCGGTCATGCGACTCAAGCGCAAGCAGTTGCTCGCGAACTTCAATCTGTTTTTACGAAGCTTTCAAATCATTATGACGTGGATCTAACTTCCGTGAATGTTAGCTTTAAAAGCAAATGGCACCAGTGGGCATTTTTTGCTCTTTCGCTTTTTGCCGGTTTTTTCGCACAAAGTCGTCTTGGGCTGCTCAAATGGTTTTTGAGGGAAGAAATCGTTCAATCATTAGAAAAAATTCCTTATGTTGATTTTGTTATTTCATGCGGCTCAAGTCTTACACCACTTCACAGGTGGTTTAAAAGCGAATATCTTGCAAAAAGCGTTGTGGTAATGAAGCCACCTTTTCCATACTCGCTTTTTCACTATGATTTGATTGTTGTTCCAAAACACGATCGCGCAACGCATCTTCGGTCAAACCGTTTAGAAACCATGATTACCCCCAATTTAGTAAACAGCCGATTACTCGAAGAGGCCAGAGAGCAACTTCAAAAACAAGTATCCTTAAACGGTGTCGGAGTAAAGAATGTCGCTATTTTTATCGGAGGTGGAACAAAAAAATACCAATTTGATGAACACGCTTTCAAAACATGGCTTCAATGCTTAACGGAATCTGCAGAGAGATTTAATTTTAACTTTCTGATCACGACCTCTCGCAGAACCAGCACTGAAGCAAGTCATTTACTCAGAGCAACTTTAGGAAAAAATCCACGGTGTAAGTTATTGGTCATCGCACGAGAACGCAACATTGAGAATGTGACTTATGGGATGCTTGCACTTTCTGACCTTGCGGTGGTGACTGAAGATAGTGTTTCCATGATTTCGGAGGCGTTGAGTGCTTTGCGTCCTGTTGTTGTGCTTCGGATTGGAAATGGAAAGTTACCAAAAAAACATTTTGTTTTTCAGGAAGATTTAATTAAAAAGCAGTTAATTGCAGTTGCGTCGCCTGATGAATTTTCAGAGAAATTGGAAGTCGCACGCCGTTTATTCAGTACTGCTCAATGGATACAAGATGAGCGGCAAAAACTTGAGGAAGCACTTGCGAGGCTTGTATGAGGGTACTTCAAATTTTACCTGAATTGAACGTTGGCGGAGTGGAAAGAGGAGTAATCGATCTTTCCCATGCTATGAAGTTGCGTGGCGAGGAAGTCCAAGTGATTTCAAACGGTGGAAAATTAGTTTCAGAACTAGTCAAAATGGGTGTTCCTCATTATGAACTACCCGTCCATCGAAAATCGCTTTGGACGCTTCGAATGGTTAAAGAAGTCTCAAAAATCATCGAACGTGAGCGAATCGATATCATTCATGCGCGAAGTCGGGTTCCTGCTTGGATAGCCTATCTTGCATCTCGAAGAACAAGCTGTGATTTTGTGACAACGTGCCATGGTTATTACTCGAAACATTTTTTAAGTCGTGTCATGGGATGGGGAAAGCGTGTCATTGTGATTTCACACAGTGTCGGACGGCGCATGATCGATGATTTCCACGTTCCCCCAGAAAGGGTGCGTTTGATCCACCGCGGGATCGATCTTTCGCAATATGCCTTTGACCCAAGCAAGTACTTGAAACCCGTCTCTGACACCTTCAAAATTATCAATATCGGCCGGATTACTCCGATTAAGGGCCAAAAAGAATTCATTCATGGGATTCATCTTTTAAGCAAACAAATTCCTAATGTGGAAGCGTGGATTGTTGGTGCACCCGACACAGGAAAAGAAGATTACTGGAATGAACTCAAACTACTTGTGGATCGTCTCCGTCTCCACAAGCAAGTTAAGTTCTTGGGTGTTCGTTACGACGTTCCAAAACTTTTGCACGAAGCGGATCTTTTGGTGTTATCAACAAAAATTCCGGAAGCGTTTGGGCGTGTAATCGCGGAAGCAGGCGCTGTTGGGACTGCGGTAGTCGCTTCACGCATCGGTGGCATTCTTGATGTAATTGATGAGGGTAAAAATGGCTTTCTTTTTTATCCTCTCCACCTTGAAGAAATGGTGCGCGCCATGGCTCAATTAATTCGGAATCGGAAACAATGTTATGAGTTTGCCCACAACCTCAGAAAAAAAGTAGAAGATCACTTTAGTTTAGATCTAATGCTGGAGAAAACGCTCGAAGTTTATCGTGAGGTAAGACATGAAAAGAAAATTTTAGTTACCAAGCTTGGGGCGGTGGGTGATTTGACGCTTGCAGTTCCAAGTTTTCGGATGCTTCGAAAACGGTTCCCAAGCGCCTCCATTTCACTCCTAGTGGATTCTAAACTTGCGCCGCTTGTCGAATCTTGTCCCTACTTGAATGAAATCATTACGTTTGACCGATTCAGAAAGAAAAGGCGTTTCAGCCAGTTGATAAAACTTGCTCGGAGACTTCGGGAAAGGTATTTTGATCTTTCGATTGATTTACAAAATAATTCAAAAACTCACTGGCTTACGTTTTTGGGGCGAATTCCAAAGCGAATTGGTTTCGCCCGTGGTTTCACAGGTCTTTTATTGACACATCCTGTCAAAGAACCTAAACAAGATCTCATGCCGATTCAGCATCAGTTTGAATTATTAAAGCGTGCAGGTGTTAATCAGCTAGATGAAGCGCTTGAATTATGGCCCGACCCAGCAAGTGAAGCTGTGATTCAAGCAAAGTTTGAAAAAGCAGGATTCACTCCAGAAGCTCCTGTTGTTGGCCTTGCGATTGGGTCGAGCCGGAAATGGGCAACCAAGCGTTGGCCGATTCAGAATTTTTTAAATCTTGCTAAACGGTTAATTAATGAGTGTGGCTTTCAAATTGTTTTGATTGGGGGACAAGACGATCTCAAACTTTCAAAGGAGTTTGAGGCACATCCGTTCCAAAAGAATATGATTCTTAACTTGATTGGCAAAACAAACCTGCCCGAACTGATCAGTTCAATCAGACGTTTTGATGTGCTGGTCACCGGTGACAGTGCGCCCATGCATATTGCGGCAGCAATGAAAGTGAAACTGGTGGTGTTGTTTGGTCCCACGGAGCCAAAACGGCATTTGCCACCCGGCCACGATCACGGGGTTTTTGTTAAACGGATTGCATGTCAACCTTGTTATCAAGGTGTTTGCCGGCACAAGCCGGAACTTGAATGTTTGAAACTGATCGACGGGAAAGATGTTTTTGAAGCAGTCAAACGTCAACAATTTTTAACTTCTAAAATCAACACCAAAGTAGAACGGGGCGATATCATTCGATCCAGTTCTAATTTCGAGTAACAATGGTCATTGGTTGCATTTTAAAAAATTGGCTGGGAGATGTTGTTTTTGCAGCGCCGGCAATTCGAGTCATTCGAAATAATTTCCCAACGGCGGAAATTATTTGTTTTGTCCCGGAACGGTGTGTTGAATTATTGCAGGCGAATCCCTACATTGATTGTGTGATTCCTTTTGATGAGCGCGGTTTGCATCGAAGCCTTTTTCGAAAATGGCGGCTTATCAGCATGCTTCGTCGTCTCCAAATTGACCGCGTTTATCTTTTCCACCGTTCCTTCACCCGAGCGCTTCTTTTCTATCTAGGAGGCGCTAAAGAGCGAATTGGATATGTGACGAAAGGCAGAGGTTTTTTGCTCACGCAACCTATCTCTGAGCCGACAGAGAAAATGCATGCAGTTGATTCGATGCTTGAGCTTTTGAAACGGTCTGGCCTTCAGGTAACCGCCGATGCACTTTATGAATTTTATTTTGATAAATCAGACCTTGAAAGAGTGAAGGGAATGATTCGAAAAGAGCCGCTTGGATTTGGCAGGCTTGTGGCGCTTCATCCCGGAGCTAATTGGGTTCATAAGCGTTGGCCTTGGGAACGATTTCGCGATTTAGCCAAAGAACTTGTGCGGCGTCACCGCGTCAATGTGGTGATTACAGGAGGGTCGGGCGACCGCGAAATTGCAGAAAAAATTGTCAAAGGTGCTTCGGACCCGAGAATTATTTCGCTTTGTGGAGCGACTAAACTTAGAGAGCTAGGCGCTCTTTTCTCTTTGTGTGCGCTTGTGGTTTCTTCAGACAGCGGGCCTTTGCATATCGCGGGCGGTGTTGGCACGAATGTCATTGGAATTTTTGGTCCGACAGACCCTACGATGACAGGCCCGCGCGGACGCGGCAGAAACATCGTGATTCATTATGTTCCAAATGGTGAACGTGTTCCGTGGCTTGGGAAACGGTTTCCGAAAGAGGGATGGATGGGACATATTTCAACAGAAGAAGTGCTTCATACCATCGAACGCGAAAAACTCTTATGATTTTTTCTTCAAATCAAATTCGAAAAATTCTCGTCATTTCCTTAACTAATTTGGGAGATGTCATTTTAACGGCACCGGTCCTTGCCACATTGAAAAAACATTTTCCAGGGGCTTCGCTTTCGGTGGTAATTGGACCAAAGGCGGCGGGGTTGTTACAGGGGAGCCGGACTGTTGATCATGTGATGATTTATGACAAGCGAAAAATGTCACTTTTTCAAAAGCTACGCTGGGTTGGTGAGTTGCGACGCGAAAAATTTGACCTTGTGGTTGATCTGCGGAATACGCTCATCCCATACTTAATTGGTGCTCGTTATCATTTCAATTCTTTTGCGATCAAGAAGCCGCTCTCGATGCGTGAACGGCACTTAAGCCACCTCAGCGGTTTGAGACTTCCAAATTTTGAAGCATCGTTTGACTTCTTTTCGGAAAAAGATGTCCAGCAATATCAAGAGAAATTGATTCGAGAAAGCGTTGTGCTTGAATCTGGGTTTCTCGTGATTGCACCTGGGGCAGGAAGCTATCTAAAACGTTGGCCGATCGATCGTTTTCAAGAAGTCGCCCGTCACTTTGCGAGAAGTGGGAAACAAGTCATGATTGTTGGCAGCGAAGCAGAAAAGGATCTTGGGGCACAGATCAAGCAATCCGTTCCTGTTGTTGATATGTGCGGTTTGTTCACATTACGAGAACTTGCTGCGTTACTCAAAGATGCAGAGTTGGTTCTCTCTTGCGATAGCGCCATCATGCATCTTGCAAATGAACAGAATGCGCCCGTAGTTTCCATTTTTGGGCCAACCGATGAAAAGAAATACGCAAAATTTGGCGCTAAAAACCGAGTTATCCGAGTGTCTTTGCCGTGCACACCGTGCGAACGTGCTCATTGCAAATTTAAGCGAGAGCATTGCATGGAAGATCTTTCAGTGGAACAAGTGATTCAAAGTTGCGAGGAGCTCCTTTATGTCTCAACCCATTAACACTGAAAAGTTGAAGCGGATTCTTTTGGTTCGTACCGATCGAATGGGAGATGTTGTACTTACCACTCCTGTTTTTTCTGCGATTAAGAAGAAATATTCATTTGCTTACTTAGCTGTTTTGGTTTCAAAAGAAAATGTCGACTTAGTTCGTGGGAATCCTTATTTAGATGAAGTAATCGCTTACGATAAATTTGGGAGTGAGAAAAGTTGGTGGGGCGCTTATACATTTATTCGCCGGCTTGAATTAAAACGGTTTGATGCAGCCATTCTTTTTCATCCTCGTGCGCGCATGTATTGGACAACTTTTCTTGCGCGGATTCCAATTCGAATTGGTTACCGTGCAAAAAATTTTAAGCTGCTCACGCATATACTTCCTTATAACAAACCGGAAGGAACTCGTCATGAAGCTGAATACAACTTTGACCTTCTCAAAATGATCGGTGTTGAACCACCGACCCAGCTTGAATTTTACGTCCCTCTTTGCGAGGGTTATCAAAAGTTGATCGATGAACATTTAAAGAGTTTGGGCCGGTACGTGGTTTTTAATCCGAGTGCAAGCACGCCTTCTAAAATATGGTCCGCTGAATACTTTGCACAAGTTGCCTCAAATTTATCCAAAAAATATAACGTGATTCCTGTGATTATCGGTGGAAAAGAAGATGCTCCGTACAGAGATGCGATGAAGAAACACATGAATGGAATCGCGATTGATTTTACCGGGAAGCTTGGAATTGGTGCGCTTGCATGGCTTTTAAAAAAGGCGCTGCTTTTTATTTCAAATGACACAGGACCTGTACATGTGGCGGCTAGTTTGGGAAC
>JACQQN010000119.1 GCA_016206995.1 Candidatus Omnitrophota bacterium
ATGGTCGAGTGTGACATTGATCTGGTTACAAATGGATTTTGCAAGCGGAACATTTGCATTTCCGGAAATAATTGCTATGTTGTTTTTCATGTTTCCTTCTCTCTTGCTCGTGTTAGATTTTCTTTTTTGAATTTGATTTCCGTTGAATCAACTTCGCTGGAACACCCGCGACAGTTTTTCCGGCCGGAACATGCTGCTTCCCAAGCACAACCGAGCCGGCCCCCGTTTTCGCGCCTTGGCCAATTCTAATAGGGGCTACCAAAACGGTATTAGAACCAATAAACGCTCCTTTTCCAACCACTGTTTTTTGTTTCTTCACACCGTCATAATTTGCTGTAATAGTACCGGCCCCAATATTAACATTTTCAGCAAGTGTTGCATCACCCAAATAGGTAAGGTGTTTCACACGTGACCCTTTACCGATATTCGAACGGACCACCTCAACAAAACAACCAACAACTGCTTGGTCACCAATCTTTGAACCTTGGCGAATCGTTGCAAAAGGACCCACGTGACAATGACTTCCAATCTTGACGCAGCTTTCAATCCACGAAAAAGGAAAAATTACAGTATCACTTCCAATGGTGACGCCCGAAGCAATCCATGTATTGTCTGGCGACACAATGGTGACCCCATTTTTTTGATGTTTTTCAATCTCACGTTGGTTCATAATTTTTTCCGCCCGGGCTAAATCAACTCTTGAGTTAATTCCAAGTACTTCTTCTTCATTAGAAACCTGAAAACCACGAACAATTTGCCCTTCTTCCGCAAGAGCCTCAACAACATCCGTAAGGTAATATTCTTTTTTTCGGTTATTTTGTTTGAGCGCGCGTAAATGTTTTAAGAGTACCTGAATTTCAAAAAGATAAATTCCTGAATTAATTTCACAAATGGCGCGCTCTTCTTCAGCCGCATCGAGCTCTTCACGAATAGCAGCTACCTGATCACCCGACCGAATGATCCGGCCATATCCATCAGGCACTTTTACACATGCCGTGAGCACGGTTGCGATGGCTTCGCTTTGTTTGTGAATTCGAACCATTTCGCGGATTGTTTCTTCACGGACACCAGGCGCATCCCCTGGCAATATTAAAACCAGACCTTGAAAGTGTTTAAGCGCTGACGCCGCACACAAAACCGCGTGCCCTGTTCCAGCCTGTGGAAATTGCCTCACAACGCTTGCTTGATTTCCTATAAAAGAACGAACCTGCTTTTCACCGTGGCCAGCCACAACAACTATTTTATGAATGTCTGCACCGTTCACCGCATTAAGTACATGCCCAAGCAACGGTTTTCCGCCAATTTCATGCAGCACTTTAGGAACGCTCGACTTCATCCGCGTTCCTTTTCCCGCCGCAAGCACCAGCGCGAGTACAGGTTTTTTGGTTTTCTTTTTCAAAACCAGTGGTTGAGCCACGACTTCAACCCTTGATTCCAGTCAGTTTAATACCTTCTACAAAGTAGCGTTGGCCAAAAATAAAGACAATCAAAATCGGAAGAATCATCATCATGGAACCAGCCATGAGAAGCGTCCAGTTGGTATTGTAAAGACTCTGAAAGTACGCAAGACCTACCGGCAAAGGAAACTTATCTTCTGTATTCATCACAATCAATGGCCACATAAAATTCATCCAAGAACCCATAAATGTAAAAATCGTGAGGGTTGCGAGCGCTGGTTTTGAAAGCGGCAACAAAATTCTCCAGAAAATTCCAAAATAAGAACAACCATCGATCATGGCTGCATCTTCTAAATCTTTTGGGAGCGTCAGAAAAAATTGCCTCAGCATAAAAGTTCCATACGCTGTAAAAATACCCGGAAGAATCATGGCTTTAAAAGTATCAATCCAACTGAGTTCTCGAAGCAAAATGAATACAGGAATCATCGTCACGGCACCCGGAATCATCATGGTCGCCAAATAGGTAAAGAAAATCTGTTCGCGCCCCCAAAACCGAAGTCTCGCAAAAGCATAAGCCGCCATGGCACTTGTCGCCACTTGACCGATCGTCGTCAGAGAAACCACAATAATCGAATTTAAGTAAAACCGAGCAAAAGGAACCGCGTGCCATGCTTTCACATAATTTTCCCAAACAAAACTCACCGGCACCCAACTGTGCCACCAGATTTTTTCGGCAAAAACAGCGCCTGGCTCTTTAAGCGAAGCAGTCAACATCCAAAGAAAAGGGGCGATCATTGAAATCGCGCCAAAAACCAGAAAAAGATAAATTCTGATTTTAAAGCTGAGGCTGAGCCGCCTACCTGTAATGTTTTTTGGAACGTATTTTGCCATGTCTACCTTCTAAAGGGGACAGGTCTTATTTATATCAACACTAGCAAGACCGGTCCCTTTGTGGTTTGCTCAATAATGAACCACTTTACTAAAAATTTTCCATTTTGTAAGTGTCGCCAAAAAAATCGCTAAAAACAAAATCCATGAAATCGAAGCTGCATATCCCATTTGATGCCATTTAAACGCATTGTTGTAAATATAGTAAATGATGGTCGTCGTTGACCCATTCGGACCACCACCAGTCATAATGTACGCAGGATCAAAACCCGACTGAAAGCCGCCGATGATCGACATAGTTGCAATAAAAAAAGTAGTCGGTGAAATTTGTGGCCACGTCACCGCCCAAAACCTTTGCCAACCATTAGCCCCGTCAATCTCAGCAGCTTCGTACAAATCTCGGGGAACACCTTGCAGCGCCGCCAAATAAAGAATCATGTTGTAACCGCCCACTGTTTGCCAAACATTCATAATAATGAGCGCCGGCTTTGCCCAATTTTCGTCCGTCAACCACTCAGGACCTTTCAATGGAACATGAACAAGCGCGCCAAACTTTGAGATCAAGGTATTAAAAACTCCAAAGTCAGGGTTGTAAATCAAACGCCACAACATAAAAATGGCGACACCGGAACAAATCGTGGGCAGAAAATAAACGGTCCGAAAAAAAACGGCTCCTTTTATTTTCTGATTGAGTGCAAGCGCCAAAATCAGTGAACCAGCGATACTGAACGGAATCGCGAGCATCAAATAAACCGTGTTCCAACAATACTTCCAAAATAATTGATCTTGAAAGAGCAATTTAAAATTATCGAGTCCAATCCAGCGGGGTGACGAAAAAAGATCCCACTTCATAAAACTGAGCACAAGCGATGCGACGACAGGAATTGACGTAAAAACCAGGAAACCAGTCAAATTCGGCAGCAAAAAGAAATAAGCTGCAATATTTTCTTTTATTGTGCGTTTGAGTCTCATGGCTGTCCAAAAAACTTATACAATCTCTCGCTTAAACTGCCGAGAATTATTCCTAACCTTAGTATTTCCAGAGAATTAGGAAAATCCCTCAATGTGAATAAGGGTCAAGAAGATGTTATTTTAGCCAAAACTAGGGGAAAATGCACCAAATTTTTATGTCGAGAAATAATCTGTTAGAAAGCCTTAGGGTTCGTAATTTAAGTTTGGAGAAAGCCATTTCTCAATTGCTTTCACGTCCATTCCCTTCCGTTTTGCATAGTCAAGAACTTGATCTTGGCTGATTTTTCCGATGGCGAAATAACGTGATTCTGGATGCGCAAAGTAAAGTCCGCTCACAGAAGCTGCTGGATACATTGCAAAAGTTTCTGTGAGACGGATCGAAGCGTTCTTTTTCATTTCAAGCACATTAAATAAAATTTGCTTTTCCGTGTGGTCTGGCGAAGCCGGATAACCCGGTGCGGGACGAATCCCACGATACCGCTCATGGATTAATTCTTCACTCGTCAAGTTTTCGTCTCTGGCGTATCCCCAATACGTTTTTCTGACAAGTTCGTGCATGCGTTCCGCAAAAGCTTCCGCTAAGCGATCAGCGAGCGCCTTTGCCATAATAGAATGATAATCATCATGATCAGCTTCAAACTGTTTCGTCAGTAACTCAAGGCCAATGCCCGTGGTCACAGCGAAACCTCCGATATAATCCAAAACTCCAGATTCTTTTGGGGCAATGAAATCAGCAAGTGACCAATTGGGCTCACCAGATTTTTCAATTTGCTGGCGCAACATATGAAAACTAGTCACGATTTTCTTTCTTTTTACGTCCGCATAAATTTCAAAGTCATCCCCAACAGAATTGGATGGTAAAAAACATATCACACTTTCAGCGGTTAGCAACTTTTCATGAATGATTTTCTGAAGAAGTGCTTCCGCGTCTTTAAAAAGTTTTTTTGCTTCTTCACCGATTGCCTTATCTTCAAAAATACTTGGATATTTTCCTTTGAATTCCCAAGTCTGGAAAAAAGGCGTCCAATCAATCTTGTATTTCAGTTCTTCAAGTGGAAAATTCTTAAACACTTTGACACCGAGAAAAGAAGGTTTCGTAATCGAAATTTGTTTCCAATTGCTTTGAAAGGCTTTTCGGCGTGCTTCACCAATCGAGAAGTAATTCGCTCGGCCGCGTTTGCTTAAATGTTCTTCCCGGATTTTTTCATAAAGCTCTTTTTTCTCAGTGACAAATTGATCCCTTCGCTCGGGAGAAAGAACGCTGCTCGCCACCGTTACGCTTTTTGATGCGTCGAGCACATGAATCGTAAAGCCGCTGTATGCAGGTGCAATTTTAACCGCCGTGTGTGTTGCAGAAGTCGTTGCGCCGCCAATGAAAAGCGGGAGCTTGAGCCCTTGACGCTCCATTTCTTTTGCAACATGAACCATTTCGTCGAGAGACGGCGTAATGAGTCCGCTCAAACCGATAATGCTGACGCGTTTTTCACGAGCTGTCTCAAGAATTTTCTCACAAGGGGTCATCACTCCCAAATCGATGATTTCGTAATTGTTACAAGCCAGCACAACGCTCACAATATTTTTCCCAATGTCGTGCACGTCGCCTTTTACGGTTGCAAGTAAAATTCGTCCGGCAGATTTTGCGCCACCACTTTCCTTTTCTTTTTCAAGATAAGGCGTCAAATACGCAACCGCTTTTTTCATGACGCGTGCACTTTTCACAACTTGCGGCAGAAACATTTTTCCGGAACCAAAAAGGTCGCCCACAATATTCATTCCTTGCATGAGCGGGCCTTCGATCACCAAAAGCGGCCTCTTGTATTTTTGAAGTGCTTCTGCCGTATCTTGATCAATGTAATCCGTCAAACCGTGAACCAACGCGTGCGACAGCCGTTCTTCGACAGTTCCGTTGCGCCACTCTGCCTGCTTGGCGGTTCCTTTTTCTTCCTTCTTCACCGTCTGAGCAAAAGCGAGCAATCGTTCCGTTGCATCGGGACTTCGATTTAGCACCGCATCTTCCACTAAAGTCAGTAAGTCTTTCGGAATATCATCGTAAACGGTAACCAAGCCGGCGTTCACGATTCCAATATCCATTCCGGCTTTGATTGCGTGATAAAGAAAAACGGAGTGGATCGCTTCGCGGATCACGTTGATTCCGCGAAATGAAAATGAAAGATTGCTCACGCCACCCGAAACATGTGCGTGCGGAAAAAGTTTTTTGATTCCCCGAGTCGCTTCAATAAATTCAATGCCATAGTTGTTATGTTCTTCCATCCCAGTAGCAATCGTCAAAATGTTTGGGTCAAAAATAATGTCTTCTTCCCGAAAACCAACTTTTTCAGTGAGTAATCTGTGCGAGCGTTTGCAAATTTCAACTTTTTGTTCCGCCGTAACCGCCTGTCCTTCTTCATCAAACGCCATCACGACAACAGCTGCGCCGTATTGTTTGACTTTCCAGGCGTGCTCCAGAAAGGAAGCTTCCCCTTCTTTTAAACTGATGGAGTTCACCACCCCCTTTCCCTGAACGCATTTGAGCCCTGCTTCAATCACGGACCACTTTGAAGAATCAATCATAATCGGAACTCGTGCAATATCGGGTTCTGCTGCGACAAGTCGCAAGAATTTTGTCATCGCTTCTTCTGAATTGAGAAGCCCTTCGTCTAAATTGACATCGATAATTTGTGCGCCGTTATCCACTTGCTGTTTCGCAACTCGGAGCGCGCCTTCGTAATCACCAGCTAAGATTAATTTGGAAAATTGAGGCGAGCCCGTCACATTAGTCCGCTCACCGACATTTACAAAATTAAGGTCGGGCATTATGGTAAGCGGCTCCAGACCGGACAAACGTGTCCACGGCTCTTTTTTGGGAGGAATCCGCGGAGGAAAGTTTCCGGCAATTTCAGCAATTTTTCTAATGTGTTCCGGCGTCGTCCCACAGCAGCCACCAATAATATTAAGAAAACCCTGCTCCATAAATTCTTTAATGACCGCGCCCATGCTTTCAGGCGTTTCGTCATACTCGCCAAATTGATTGGGAAGTCCGGCGTTTGGATGCGCGCTTGTAAAAATCGGTGCAATTCTAGAAAGCTCTTCCACATAAGGACGAAGCTCCTTCGCGCCAAGCGCACAATTGAGTCCCACCGAAAGAAGTTCGGCATGTGTAATCGAATTCCAAAATGCTTCGACGGTTTGCCCGGAAAGTGTGCGGCCGCTTGCGTCGGTAATCGTTGCTGAAACCATGACCGGAAAACGCCTGCTTGCTTTCTTACAGTATTCCTCAATCGCAAAAAGCGCTGCTTTGCAATTTAACGTATCGAAAACGGTTTCAACGAGCAAAATATCAACGCCGCCGTCAACGAGCCCTTTGATTTGTTCAGTATAGGCATCCACCAATTCATCAAATGACACCGCGCGAAAACCGGGGTCGTTCACATTCGGAGAAAGCGATGCGGTGCGGTTCGTTGGGCCAATTGAACCTGCAACAAAACGTGGCTTTAAGGGACTCTTTTGAGTAAATTCTTCGGCAACTTTTTTCGCAAGACACGCTGAGGCAACGTTTAGATCATAAACATATTTTTCCATCCCATAATCGGACATCGCAATTCGAGTGGAATTAAAACTGTTCGTTTCGAGAATATCTGCACCAGCTTCGAGATAAGCCCGATGAATCTCTGAGATAATTTGCGGTTGCGTGATGGAAAGAAGGTCGTTATTCCCTTTGAGGTTCGAGGGGTGATTTTTGAACTGGGAGCCGCGATAGCCCGCTTCATCCAGCTTATAGCGCTGGATCATAGTGCCCATCGCACCATCCAGCACAAGGATTCGCTTCTTAAGTTGTGTGGTTAAGAGATCTTGGACATTCATAAAGGCGGTATTGTACCCTGTTTTTGGATTTTTGGCAGGGGGGAAAATAAGGTGGCAGAAATAAAGGGCAGCTAGAAGTCTAATCCGCCGGCTTCGAGGCGCGATACATAACGATATTTGCCTTTTCCAAGGTAATGAGGCCTTCCTGAACCATCTCGTCGAGTTTCGATACAAAACTCTGAATTTTTTCTTCGCTATCGACAATTTCAATCACGATTGGCAAATCTTCCGAAAGGCGGAGCAACTTGGTGGTGTGCATGTGACTTTTCGCGCCAAAACCCATAAAACCTTTGATGGCTGTTGCGCCAGCCATTCCTTCTTTCTTAGCTAAAAGCACGATTTCTTCATAAAGCGGTTTTCCCCGCCACTTATCTTGTTCACCAATAAAAACACGAAGTAATTGGCCATCCCGCGGAATTTTCATGAAGCACCTTTCAAATGGTTTCTCCTACAATAAGCCCAAGTTTCAATAACAAAAATCCAAAAATGATGCTGAACGAAATATTAAGCATGGCTCGGATGGTTTCGCCGTCCTTCAATAAATTGACGGTTTCTAGCATGAAGGTTGAAAAGGTCGTAAACGCACCGCAAAAACCGACCATCAAAAGAACGCGAGCATTCGAACTCAATACAAATTTCTCTTCGGCAAGTGCTGCCAAAAATCCAACCAAAAAACACCCAGATAAATTTACCACTAGGGTTCCGTAAGGAAAATTGGTTCCAACAAACCGGTGTACCGTTCCTTCAAGGAGGTAACGAGCAAAAGTTCCCGAAACTCCTCCCACCAATAAACTAAACCACTTTGCCATACTGATTAATCCCCTAAAAAGCAAAACTCCTACAACATTTCGTTGTAGGAGTTATCAGCCCTCTGAAAACTGAGGACGGTTCTACGGCGAACTCCATCGCCTGAATGAAACGCATCTTAACGAAAAGAACAAAGAAGATCAATTCAAATTCTTTTGCTCCGTTGATCGTAAAATACTGATCACTTTTCTAATTTTTTACTCTCGAATTCGGATTGGCAAAATCACCATAGGTAGTCCAGCAAAGCGAATCCGACGCTGAATGGCGTAAGAAGTTTCATTGTGAAGCAAACGGTGATACCACTGAGGCCTTTCAAAAACAAGCTCCCCTGCAAAAAATACGGAGGATGGGTATTTGCTTAAAGTTTCGATACACAATTCGGATGCAGTTTCAACCACCTCCGTGCCGAGTTTAAACTCGGCTCGCGCTGGAATCCCCATTTG
>JACQQN010000017.1 GCA_016206995.1 Candidatus Omnitrophota bacterium
ATACAACGCCGTCACTTTCAAGGCGTGACGTGTACGGCGTTGGAAGGGTTAGAAAAATTACTTTTTATATTCGGCTGTAACGGTAGTATGAATCCCGCCGCGGATAAAAAAATCGCCAACGACTTTCATGCGGCGTGGTTTCGTGACTTTCGCAAGGTCATCCAGGATTTTATTAGTGACCGCTTCATGAAAAGTGCCTTCATTTCGGTAGGACCAAAGGTAAAGCTTGAGCGATTTTAACTCCACGCAAAGCTTGTCCGGAACATATTCAATTCGAATCGTCGCAAAATCGGGCTGCCCCGTCCGTGGACAAAGGCAGGTGAACTCCGGACATTCAAAATTGATTACATAGTCCCGTTCGGGATTTGCATTTGGAAATGTTTCCAGGTTTTTCGATGGCTTTGTTGGCACGACATCAATATACCAAAAAGCTCACGTTTTTGCTATCATCTACAAATCATTATGCAAAACCTAGATCGTTATCAGAGACAGTATTTGTTTAAGCCGCTTGGAGAAGAGGGGCAGAAGAAGATTTGTGCCTCACGGGTGTTGGTGGTTGGTTGTGGAGCGCTTGGTACCGTGATTGTCAGCACGCTTGCACGCGCAGGCGTTGGTTTTTTAAGAATTGTGGATCGAGACTTTATCGAACTCAATAATCTTCACCGCCAAGTGCTTTTTGACGAAGCAGACGTCAAAGCAAACCTTCCGAAAGCAGTTGCCGCCGCAAATAAAGTCAAAGCGATTAATTCAGGAATTGTGGTTGAATCAATCGTTTCCGACGTGAATTTTACGAATATCGAAAATTTTGCGAAGGACATTGATTTGGTCATGGATGGAACGGACAATTTTGAAACACGTTTTTTAATTAATGAAGCGTGCGTGAAACTTGGAAAGCCGTGGATTTATGGCGCGTGTGTTGGAAGCCACGGACTTATGGCCGTTGTGATCCCCAAAGAAACGCCGTGCCTGAGGTGTATTTTTGAATCAGCGCCACCACCCGAACTTTCACCCACTTGTGATACGGCTGGTATTATCGCGCCAACCGCAACAGTGATTGCTTCACTTGAGTCAACCGAAGCGATTAAACTTTTGAGTGGAAACAAAAGCGCGATTCAAAAGTCTCTTTTCAGTTTTGATGTTTGGACCGGCGAAACCCGTTCGTTCCGCTTAGAAGGACTCCGCGAACTGACTAATTGCCCGGTTTGTAAGCGCGGTGAGTATTCCGTTTTAAGTGGGAAAGAGTCCTCTCGGACTTCTGTTTTGTGCGGCCGGAATTCAGTTCAGATTTTCAGGCAAGATCAAAAGCATGTGAATTTCAAAGAGCTTGCTGCGCGGCTTGAAAAAATAGGAAAAGTTTCATTTAATACTTTTCTACTTCGCGCCGAAATTGAAAAGTACGAAATCGCGCTTTTCCCAGATGGCCGGGCAATTATTAAGGGGACGAGTGACCCCGCACAAGCGAAAACTGTTTATTCTAAATATATTGGCGTATAAAAGGTCGAGCAATGAGTGAGAAAGTATTTTTAACATCCGAAGGTTATGAAAAGCTCAAAGCCGAGCTTAAGCATTTGAAAGAAACCAAGCGGATGGAAGTTGCAAGGCAGCTTGAAACAGCCCGGGCGCATGGGGACTTGAGTGAAAATGCGGAGTACGACACGGCCAAAGAAGCAAAGGCGCAACTGGAGTCGCGTATCCGGACGCTTGAAGAAAAGTTGATGTCCGCAAAGGTTGTGGATTTATCTGAAATTAAGACAGATAAAATATATTTTGGAACTTCCGCCGAACTTAAGAATTTAAAAACGGGTGCCACAATTACATTTTCTTTTGTGGCGCAGGATGAAGCAGATCTTGCGAAAAATAGAATTTCAATCCAATCACCGATTGGAAAAGCGCTTCTTGGCCATGCAGTGGGCGATAAAGTCAACGTAACCATACCGGCCGGCGTGATTTCATTTCAGGTGTTAAAAATCGAGCGTGCCTCATGAAAAAAATCTTGGGAATATTTTTATTGTTTCTTGCCGTGGCCAGTTTCGGTATCGGGCCCGTTTTTGCTTTGACACAATTCTATCTTCCGGCTCCCCCCAAAAAAGTTGAGCCGCCCGCTGCAAAACAAACACCCACTCAAAAGTCAGGTGTCGTCCAGGAATCAAGCCCCACCCAGAAATCAGGGCCGCTCAGTAAATTGCGTCGAGGCGTGAGAAATATTGTTACTGGCCCGCTTGAAGTTCAAAATCATATGCTCCGGGAAGCTGGAAAAGCAAATCCTGATTGGCTTGCTCCCGTTTATGGCGGTTTATATGGTTCGATGAAGGGTGCAGGCGTTGGTGCAGGCCGCATGATCTCAGGTTTCGTAGACTTTCTTACTTTCCCTGTTGATCTCCCAACCAAATGGAGATCTTTGATTCCCATCGAGCGCTTTAATTTTGATGCCCCTGAAAGTTTAGAAACCCCTTAATTTTTACCCTACTCTCTTCTCCTTATTTTTAGGTAATTTCCGGTCGAAAAGTTGACATTTTAGGTTACTTTCAGTATAGTCTTCCTCAGCCATGACTTTCATTGAAATAATCAGATAAGTTTGATAGGGAAGTCATGACAGCCCCACCGCTTTGATTGGTGTTTGGTTTTCTTTGGGAGTGGCGCTAGGGCAGATTCCCAGTGGTTACGAAAGCGTGTGTACTTTGAGCGCTTTATTAGGGGTTGTTAAAAGAATGTTAAGAAGGAAGGATTCACCCCCAGAATGAATTTTAGCCGGCCTCTCAAGAGATTGATTGCCTCCACCATTTTAGTTTCTTTTTGCTTCCAGAATAGCATTGCCGTAAGCGGCGTTCCAGCAACGCCTTCTCCTACTCAATCTCAAAATATTTCCCAAACAAAAACACCTGCTGCTTTTAACACTTACTCCCGCTCCGAACTTCGGAATTTATTGATGCCGGATGCACCAAAAAACAGTTTTGAGTCTCAAGTTTCAGGTTTCAAGTTAAATGAACGTCAAAGTGAGCAGCAACTTCGAACTTCAAACTTTAAACTTGAAACTCAAAACAGGGCTGAGCTTCGCACAGACCTTGAAACATCACTTCATAAAGCAAACGGATTTGATTCAAATGCTGCGATTCAATTTGCCCAAAATTTTGATGATCATCCTCTGCTAATTAAAAGAAGTGAAAATTTAACTGTCCAAACTGTGCCTTATCGTTTGAAGCAATTACAAAATGGTGAACTTAATCAATTAATGCAAGACGAAGGTCTCCAATTTCTTTTGGCAAGAGGGGCTCTTTACCAGGATAACCGAGCATTGATTGAAGAGATTGGAAAAATCGTTCAGACAGTTGCCCAGAGTGAGCGCTCCGATCGTCCGTTTGAAATACAAAAGCTTGAGTTCCCGTCCGCATTTTTCCATTTGCCCCATGAAGCAACCAGGAATGTTTACGCGTATTACTATCTTCCAAAACATGAAGATCCCGCAAAACAATTTCCCGCAGTTATTTTTCCAAGTTACATTTTTAAAGACGGCCTTGCACGGCCCCTTTCGATTTATTTAGCAAGTCACGGGATTGCTGTTCTGGAAGTCAACCTTCCTTTTTATGGAGAGCGCGAGCCAGCGGAGTTGAAAAATCTATCTTCGACTGAACGATACATTAAGTTAGACTTCGATTCGGAAAAATTTGTCGGTTTTTTCCTTCAAAGTATAAGCGACCTTTTACTTGCTGTCCGGTGGCTTGGAAGCCGGCCTGAAATTGATTCCGCGCGAATCGGAATTTCTGGGCAAAGCATCTCCGCCAGCATGGCAACTCTCGCCTACTCAATTGATCCCCACATACAATTTTTAGATGTGATGGTACCGATTTCTAATTATGCCAATTTGATTTGGGGCCCCAAGCGATATCAAGATGTCAGCCGCTTTTTTGAAGGGAAGGGAATTTCAAAAGACGCGTTTGAAAGGGCAACGGAAATCATCAATCTTCACCACGTTGCAGCTGCGCACCCGCGAGACTCCAGCACGATTATTTTAGGAACCGTTCCCAGAGATGAATTGGCTTCCACCCAAGATTCCGACCGGTTGTTTGAACTTTTAGGAAAGCCGCGCCGAATCGTAGGCAGCTCAGAAGATAAATTTGGAAGCCCTCACTTATCCGGCCTTGTGTCAATGGGTCATGTTATTTTTCCCTCCATGGTTGAAATGATGCACTCAAGCCGCGCAGAACTTCGATTAGATGCTCAAGAAAAAAACGCTCCGTATAGCAAGGGATTTTTCTTAAAGCTTGCGGCTTTGACGTTTGCGGCTGGATTTTTGAGTTCTGGGTTTGGCGTTGGGGGAGGCGTCCTTGTTGTTCCGGCGTTAGTGACGCTCTTTCGAATGGACATCAAAAAAGCCGTTGTGATTTCAGCCGCTGCAGTCCTGCCCATTTCTACGGTTGGCTTTATTGTTCATTTAGTTTCGGGGATGGAACTTGCGAAATTGTGGATCTCGATTGGAACTGGCGCGCCAGTTTTAGCCGGATCGCTTGCGGCCGTACGGATTGGCGTTGGTATTGTTCAAAAGATGAAGAGCGAAACCTTGAAGAAATTATTCACAGCGTTCTTGATGCTAGTCGGTTTAAAATATATCTTTCTGCCAGGCGGCCATTCTATCGGACATCTTTTTTCTTCTGGAGAGCTTCCTTCGTACTTATTTTACAGTTCTCTTTTCGTGCTTGGCCTCTTTGGCGGGGTGAGTTTTGTCATGTTTGGAATTGGTGGTGGGCTAATTTATGTCCCGGTGTTTCATTTAGTCTACGGGCTGCCGTTTTTTGATGCGGTCACAACCTCTTTTGCTATTATCATTCCAACGAGCATTTACGGATTTTTGAAATATCGAATATCTTCTCTTTGGGATCCTAAGATTTCGCCTAAAGTTTTGATGCCGCCCGCAGCTTTTGGGGCGCTCATCGGCGCTTGGCTGATTCATTCTGTTCCGAAGTCGATCGTCGAACCCGCCTTTGGAGTTTTTCTCGTCGGCGTTTCGTCGTGGATGCTTTATCAATCAAAAAGCAAATCTAAACCGCAATCTCGCCCTGAGCTTCGGGAAAGCCTTACGGCAAAACAAGAAGAAATGATAAAACAGCTTGGTTTTAGAGTAGATCCGGCGATCGGGAAACTTTATTACACAGAATCTTTCCAACCAATGCAGCTTAATCTTGATTTGTGGGCCGTTCGGCATGGGACGACACATAACATCGAATTGATTCAGAAGGATGGCAAGCCTCGATTTCAAGGCCAAGCAGATGACCCTAAAATGAATTATTTGACAGATTTTGGAAAAAAAGAAGCGCGCGAGACGGCAGGAAAACTTTACGATTTATTTGAAGCAACACTCAAAGAGCGAATGGAAGATGTTATTGTTGTTAAAAATCCACTTGGAAGAGTACTCAGCACTGCGGAACCCTTTGAGCAATTAGTTGAAGAAAAACTTGGGAAGAAGCCAAACGTTGTAATCATGCCAAGCTCACAAGAAATCGGTTTTGGTGAGTGGGAAAATTTGACAGTAGATCAAATTCGGGAGCTTTTTGGCGACGAGGAAGCAGAAAAAGCGGTTCAATATAGCAATCGAAATGTGATCGCACATTCTGCTTCGGGTGAGAGTTTTATTGATTTACTTGGCCGCGCTCATGAATTC
>JACQQN010000120.1 GCA_016206995.1 Candidatus Omnitrophota bacterium
GGCCGAATGTTGGAAAATCAACTCTTCTCAATCATTTCATTGGTGAAAAATTAGCAGCGGTGGCGTCAAAACCGCAAACTACCCGCCAAGTCATCCGTGGAATTTTAACGGAGCCTCGGGGGCAAATTGTTTTTTTGGACACGCCTGGAGTTCACATTCCGAAAGATGCGCTTGGAGCGCGGATGCTTTCCGCTGTGCAATCGGCGTACCAGGAAGCGGATTTAATTTTTTGGATAGTGTCACCTGCGCCACCGGGGGGAGAGGAGAAAAAAATACTCGAGGACCTGAAGAAATTTTCTAAGCCTATTTTTTTACTTGTCAATAAAGTTGATCGCACTCCGAAGCCAACGCTTCTTCCTGTGCTGGATGCGTATCACAAACTTTATTCTTTCCGTTCTCTTTACCCAATTTCAGCTCTTCGGGGTGATAACCTTAAGGAACTTCTAGACGAAACCTTCACGCTTCTTCCTGAAGGAGAACATTTATTTCCGGATGATTTGGTTTCTGATCAGAGCGAGCGGTTGATTGTCTCAGAAATGATTCGCGAGAAAGTAGTTCAATTGACCGCCGAAGAAATGCCTTATGCAACGGCTGTTGAGATTAATGAATTCAAGGAACGTTCTGAAGAGCTTGTTTTCATCGACGCGGTGATTTATGTGGAGAGAGCATCTCAAAAGAAGATCGTCATTGGTAAAAATGGCGCTCTTGTTAAGGAAATTGGTTCTGCAGCGCGCGCAGATATCGAACATTTCCTTGGCAAGAAAGTTTTTTTAAACATTTGGGTGAAAGAACGTGAGAATTGGAAAAAAGACGAGCAATTTTTGAATCGGTTGGAGCGCCAAGGAGAGGGCATGTGATCCAGATCAAAGCGATTTTCTTTGACCTTGGCAACGTTTTGGTCAAGTTCGACGCCCAAATTGCAGTCCGAAAGTTTGCCAACCTTTTAGAAACTTCAGAAGAAGAAATCTGGAAAGCGGTGTTTGTCTCTGACCTTGAACGAGCGTATAGTGTTGGGAAAGTCTCATCTCAGGATTTCTTTAATTCAGTGAGCCAACACTTCCAAAAGCCGATTGCTTATGAAAAATTTGTTGATATTTGGAACGACATTTTTTGGGCAAATAACGGAATGGAAACTTTGGTGAATGGAATTGCAAAACGTTATCCGATTTATCTCATTTCGAACACAAATGAGCTTCACTTTGAATTTATTAAGAAAAATTTCCAGGTTCTCAAGCATTTTCTTAAATGCTTTCCTTCTCATGAAGTTGGGCACCGCAAGCCAGATCCAGGGATTTTCCATCATGCGCTTCAAGAAACTAAGGTTCTTGCAAAAGAAGCCGTTTTCATTGATGATATCCCTGAGTTTGTAGAAGCAGCCCAAAGTGTCGGAATGCATGGAATCCACTTTGAATCGCGTGAAAAGCTTGAAAAAGATTTCCAAAAGTTAGGCATTATCATTTCGTAAGACTCATAATGAAAAAAAAGCAAGTCACAACTAAACATAAATCCAAGCGGCTTAATTGGATTTTGATTTTGCTTTGTCTTATTGTTTTGAATCAAGCCCCGTCTATATTTGCCGCTGAATACAGTGATACGTCAAGATTTATGCAAGGGTTTACGAAAGTAATAGCCTCTCCTTTTTATGCTCCGAAAGAAATCATTCAAAAGACGTTCACGCAAATGCCTCCGATTGGCACTGTGAATGGTGCGATTACTGGTGTGTTCCGAACCGTTACGACATTAATGAGCGGTCTTTTTGATATGGCGGGTGCCGCAGCGCCTTACGCGAAGTATGCATTGTTCTTTTAATTCATGTGGTGTCAGATGCAGCATGCTGACACCGTTTACATTAAAGGAGGAATAGCCGATGAAACTACGCAAACAACTTTCCGTATTTTTAGACAACAAACCTGGGATTCTCGCACGTTTGACAAGTGCCTTAGCCAAGAAAAAAGTTAACATCTTAGCAATTTCCGTAACCGATGCAGTGGGTTATTGCGTGTTGCGTTTGGTGGTTGATAAAACCGATCGCGCCAAGTCAATTTTGAAACAACAAGGTTTGAAAGCGGTCGAAGAAACTGTCATGGCAGGTGAAGTGACTAATAAAATTGGTTCTCTTGCGAGCCTTTCTGCAAAAATCGCCCGCGCAAAAGTAAATATCGATTTTGTTTATGGCTCAGCCTCTCCATCACAGAAATCAAGTTTTCTGGTATTTGGAACTTGCTCGAATCCGAAAGCTGTGAAGGTTTTCAAATAAATTAGATGGAGAAAGCGTCTACGAAATGTATTCCACAGTTTTTTCTGGCTGGTTTCCTTGCCCTTATTTTGTTCTTAACGGGTTGCATTCGGTTGTGGGGTGGCGCAACTTACGTTAAAGATAAGCCCGGAGATTATGTTGAGAAAACTTATATTTTGGATACAGGGCAGATTGGAGAAGACAAGCAAGTTAAAGGAAGCGTTCGTTAGCGAGTCATTGTGAGGGAGCATTGCGACCGAAACAATCTATGAACTTGGATTGCTTCGTCCTTCGGACTCGCAATGACTGCTGGAGAAAACATGAATGAACTTACAAAAAAGAAGTGTGTTCCATGTGAGGGGGGCGTTCCCAAACTTTCAAAGCAAGAAAGTTTAGCGCATTTGAAGAAGCTTTCGAATTGGACGCTCACGAGTGACACGAATGCTATTCGCTCAGAATACGGGATGAAAGATTTTCAAGCAGCGCTTGATTTTATTAATTTAGTTGGAAAAGTAGCGGAGGAGGAGGGGCATCACCCAGACTTCCATTTAACCGGTTACCGGAAGCTTGCGATCGAGCTCAGCACGCACGCGATCGGCGGGCTTTCAGAAAATGATTTTATTCTCGCCGCAAAGATTGATCAACTTCCAAGAGAGCTTAAAGCGTAAATTAAATGGCACGCAATAAATTTAAGATCCTAGATACTACCGTTCGCTTGATCAGTGACCGCGGGTTTTCTCAAATTAGTGTCGATGACATTCTTCGAGAAAGTAATGTCCAAAAAAGTAACTTCTATTACCATTTTAGGACTAAAGAAGACCTTGCCATTGCTGTTCTTGATGAAATGATGCAAAAAGTAGACGAAGAAATTTGGCAGGGAATTTTACAGGACAAGTCGCTTTCGCCAAAACAGAGACTGGACAAATTGATTGAGAAGCTTGTTTCTGATTTTGAAACTGCTGGCGGGAAAATTGGCGACCCATTTGGGAACCTGATTTCTGAAGTCAACAGCCACGATGAGCGTTTTCAAGTGAAGGTGAACGATTATTTCATCCGTTACTCCTCTTTTCTTGAAGGAGTGATCCATGAAGGAATTGAAGAAGACGAATTTCATCAGTCGCTCATTCCTCGCGAAGCTGCCGAGGCCATTCTTTCACAAATCCAAGGCGCCTACCTTCTTTCCAAAGCTTACCAAGACCCCGGCGCTCTCCGCCGCAACATTGAATTCCTAATCAACGTCATCAGCGTTTAGCCTTTTTTTGCACGACTTTCTTTTATGTTTTAGAAAGTGTAAATGATTTTTCCGCCATGACTTGCAATCAGAAGGTCGTGTGTTATTTTTAATTTGGATTCTTTTAATCGTAATCTTTCAGAGAAAAGGAGAAAAATGAAACCAAAATGGAATGATATTTCGACCTTTTTTGTAGCAATCTTTCTTTTAAGTTTGATGTTGGGACAACCCCGACAAATTTTTGCAGATATTGAACAATTGCCCGGCTGGCCACAAGAGAGCGGCGAAGTTAACTCGTCACCTGTTGCTGCTGACTTGGATGGTGATGGTGAGCTGGAGATTCTTATAGGATCATACGTTTACCAAAGTCCTGGTGGGGGGCGTGTTTTTGCATGGCATGCTGACGGATCGTTTGTTGATGGTTGGCCGCAAATATTAAGTTCAGTGGATAATGTGAGAGGTGGAATAACAGTTGCGGATTTGGATAACGATGGATCTCCGGAAGTAATTGCTCCCACTAACAATAGTTCTGTGTATGTTTGGCACGCAGACGGTAACCGCATGGCCGGTTGGCCGCAGACTGATCTTCATGGCGTGCTTGCAAGTGTTCCCGCAGTTGCTGATTTGGATGGTGATGGAAGAAAGGAAATAGTGATTGGTACGACAACGGGAGAACCGGATGCGAATTGGTACACAGTGAATTTGGTGTACGCTTGGCACAGTGACGGTACACTCGTGGAAGGTTGGCCTCAAAGATTGATTTTCGGAATGCTTCCCGGACTAGGGTGTAGTTCTCCTGCCATAGCAGATTTTGAAGGAGACGAACTTTTAGAAATTGTGATAGCCTGCGACATTCATGTTTATGCTTGGCATTACAATGGCACTCCTGTCGGAGGATGGCCGATCGAGGTAGGTTTACAATATACTCCGACGAATGTACCAATCGGTTCCCCTGCAATCGCCGATTTAGACGGTGACGGCTCTCCAGAGATTATTTTTGCTTCTCGTGCTGTTGGAGAAAACGGGAAATTATATGTTTGGCATTCGGATGGTAGTTCGATGGTGAATTGGCCGACACCGTTTCCTAGCTCTCCGACACATTGGTCTGTTTTTTCGCCTGTGATTGGTGATATCGATGGAAACGGAAACTTGGACATTGCTGTTTCCGTGCGCGTGAATTTTTCAAACGGAATTGTGTATGTTTGGGATAAATATGGAGCGTTGCTTCCTGGCTGGCCGCAAACAACCCAACTTCCAACCGGAGTTACTGAAAGTCTGATGGTGTTTCCTGCCCTCGCAGACTTGGATGGGGATAGGAAGCCAGAAATTATTGTGGGTTCGTGGGGTTATCCTGGTCATGTATATGCATGGTATGGTAACGGTGACTTAGTTGAAGATTTTCCAATTGCAGCTGGAGGTAGAATTGATTTAGCATCTGCAGCAATTGCCGACGTTGATGGAAATGAAACTTTAGAGATAATTCTCCCTTCTTACGATGATCAAAAAATGAATGTATGGACATTGCCAAATCCCTCGGCGGCGGAAAGAATGCCTTGGCCCATGTTTCAACATGATTTGCATCATACGGGCTTGTACCCATTGCCGATTGTTAACTCGCCTCCGATTTTAAGTCGAATTATGGATAAAACTGTTTACGAGGGGCAGTTCCTTCAATTCGTGATTACCGCAAGCGATCCAGATGGAGATAGTATGACTTTCAACGCGACAGGTTTGCCGCGAGGAGCGATGATTGTTGACAATCAAAATAATACAGCAACATTTTCGTGGCTGATACCAAAGAATTTTCTTCTAGTAGCGGTGAGCCCTTCAGTTCATATCACGGTTGATGTGCTAGACGAACATGGCGCGAGTAACAGTCAAAGTTTCACGATCACGGTGAAGTCCAAACGCACCATTAAAAAATTGGGTGGTCTTTTTCCTGTCGGAGGTTAGAGGATTTCCTTTTTATTCCACAACCGGTTCGGGACGGCGTTCAATGAGGTAAATGAATACTCCACTCAAGATGACTAATCCCGCTCCCAAAATCATGTGAATCGTCAGAGGATCTTTCCAAATCGTAAATCCAAAGAAGAAAGAAAATACGGGCGCCAGATAAGAAAAAGGGCAAACGATTGAAGCCGGTGCTTCTCGAATCGATGTGGTTAAAAATACTTGCCCGAAGAATGATGTGATTGCAATTCCAAGAAGCCAGGCCCACTCGGTAACGTTTGGTATCTGAAAACCAAAGTAGAGCAAAGGAATGGAGCCTAAAGTGGAAATAGTTGTGAAATAGAAAATAATGGTGTAAGACGATTCTTCTTGGATTGCTGTTCGGATGGTGACAAAGGCCAAGGCCGCCCAAAACCCAGAGAAAAGTCCAATGAAGATTGGGAAACTTTTAAAAGATAGTTTTTCCTCAACCAAAAGGTAAAGACCAATGAAACACATGAAGATCAAAAGCCACAAAAGGTTTGAAATTTTCTCTTTGAGAAAAAGTGTTGCAATGATTGCGACAAAAATTGGTGCGGTGTAATTTAAAATCACGGCTGTTCCTAAGCTGAGTTTTGCGATTGCA
>JACQQN010000122.1 GCA_016206995.1 Candidatus Omnitrophota bacterium
GAACGAAATGCGAGTAAAATTTCAAGCTGCGCTGATGAAAAAAACTATGCGGCTGCGTCTCGAACGTACGCGGAATTTTATGATCCAATTCATGATTTCTTTGACAAAGTTTTAGTGAATGATAAAAATCTGGAAATTCGTGCCAATCGGCAGGCGCTTATGAAGAAAATCAACGAGCTTTACACTGAAAAGATCGCTGATTTGTCACTGATTACAAACCAATAGTTTTTTTAAAGAAAAGCTGTATAATCAACTTTTCCAAAAGGGGACAGGTATGAAGTGCAATACCTGTCCCCTTTTCGGAGATTTTAACTTTGATCGGGAGGAAACGAAGGTGTCTACAATGACTAAGGCAAAATCAGGTAAAAAAAGCGGCTCATCAACGAAAAAGAAGTGGGTTTATTTCTTTGGCACTGGTAAGGCAGAAGGTGATGCCAAGATGAAAAATCTGCTTGGTGGAAAGGGTGCGAACCTTGCTGAAATGACGAATCTTGGAATTCCAGTTCCTGCTGGTTTCACGATCACAACCGAAGCGTGCGCTGAATTTTATGAATTAGGGAAAAATTGGCCTGCCAATTTAGAAGAGCAGATTGATCAAAATCTCGCGAAGCTTGAAAAAGCAATGGGTGCGCAGCTTGGTGATAAAGATAACCCGCTTCTTGTTTCAGTGCGAAGCGGCGCAGCTGTTTCAATGCCTGGCATGATGGATACCGTTCTTAATTTGGGTTTAACCTCTGACGTTGTTCAAGGTCTCATTATTAAAACTGAAAATGAACGATTTGCTTGGGATTCTTACCGCCGGTTCATCCAAATGTTTGGGAACGTGGTGATGGGTGTTCCGCATGAAGATTTTGAACATGCGTTAGATGCAAAGAAAAAACAAGTTGGTGCTAAACAAGATACGGATCTTAATCCTAATGATTTAAAGGAAATCGTGCGACAATATAAAAAGCTTTACCAGGAAAAAACAGGTGAAGAGTTTCCAAACGATCCAAAATCGCAGCTCTCAAAAGCAATCAATGCGGTTTTTAATTCCTGGAATAATCCACGCGCTAACAAATATCGTGAGTTGAACAACATTCGGGGATTGCTCGGAACTGCGGTGAACGTTCAAGCCATGGTGTTTGGGAATATGGGAGATACGTCGGGAACGGGTGTTTGTTTTACGCGAGACCCTTCCACGGGTGAAAATAAATTCTATGGTGAATTTTTAATCAACGCACAAGGAGAAGATGTTGTTGCTGGAATCCGCACACCAGAACCGCTTGACCGTTTGAAAAGTAAGATGCCTGATGTTTACAAATCTCTTTGCAAGTTCCGCGACAAGCTTGAGAAACATTACCGGGACATGCAAGATATCGAGTTCACCATTCAAGAAGGAAAACTTTACATGTTACAAACCCGAAATGGAAAGCGGACTGCGCATGCAGCAGTTCGGATTGCGGTCGAAATGGTAAAAGAGAAAATGATTGATCAAAAAACCGCGATTCTCCGCGTGCAACCATCGCAGCTCGATCAATTGCTTCACCCTACGTTTGACCCAAAAGAAAAGAAGGAAAAAATTGCAAAGGGCCTTCCTGCGTCACCTGGTGCTGCAACTGGGAAAGCGGTGTTTACGGCTGAGGATGCCGAAGAGTGGCACAAACGCGGTGAAAAAGTCATTTTGGTTCGAATTGAAACGTCTCCTGAAGATATCGGCGGAATGCATGTCGCTGAAGGAATTCTAACGGCGCGCGGCGGCATGACGTCCCACGCTGCTGTTGTGGCTCGCGGCATGGGGAAATGTTGTGTTGCGGGTTGCAGCGATCTCTCCATCAATTATTCCACAAAGCAATTCAAAGCAGGCAGTGCCGTTGTAAAAGAAGGAGATTACATTTCTCTCGACGGCTCTCTAGGCGAAGTTTATTTGGGAAAAGTTGCAACACAGGAAGCAGCGTTGAGCGGTAATTTTGGAAAATTGATGAAATGGGCAGATGGCGTTCGTGATATGAATGTCAGAACCAATGCCGACACACCACACGATTCTCAAGTAGCGCGGAAATTTGGTGCCGAAGGAATTGGTCTCTGCAGAACCGAGCACATGTTTTTTGAAGGAGATCGGATTGTGGCGATGCGTGAGATGATTCTTGCAAGTGATCTCGATGGCCGCAAAGCTGCGCTTGCCAAACTCCTTCCGATTCAACGTCAAGATTTTGAGGGAATTTTTGAAGCGATGGACGGGCTTTCCGTTACCATCCGGCTCTTAGATCCACCGCTTCACGAATTTGTTCCGCATGAAGAGGCTTCTCAAGCGGAAATGGCGAAAGCGATGAAGATTTCAGCTGAGGCAATCAAACAAAAAGTTGCCGCGCTCCACGAATTCAATCCGATGCTGGGGCATCGAGGTTGCCGATTAGGAATCACATACCCTGAAATTTATGACATGCAAACGCGTGCAATTATCGAAGCGGCTTGCAATATGAAGAAGCGGGGAGTCCGAGTTTACCCTGAAATCATGATTCCGCTGATTGGTACCGTTAATGAGCTCAAGTTCTTAAAAACAAGTATGCTTCAAGTGATTCAAACAGTTCTTGAAGAAAAGAAAATGAAGATCGATTATAAAATTGGAACGATGATTGAAATTCCGCGCGCTGCGATTGTGGCAGATACCATTGCGGAAGTAGCGGAATTTTTCTCGTTTGGCACGAACGATCTTACCCAAATGACCTTTGGATTTTCCCGTGATGATGCAGGCAACTTCCTGAAAGATTATTACGATAAGGGGATTTTGGAAGACGATCCGTTTCAAACCGTTGATCAGGAGGGTGTGGGAACGCTAATCAAGTGGGCTGTGGAGCGTGGTCGGCAGGTTCGCAAGGATTTAAAAATTGGCATCTGTGGTGAGCATGGTGGCGATCCAAAAACCATCAACTTTTGTTACCGGGTTGGAATGAATTATGTCAGCTGTTCACCGTACCGGGTTCCAATTGCGCGTCTAGCAGCAGCTCAAGCATCTGTGCTTAAGAAACAAGCGAAGAAGTAATCAGTGTCATTAAACTCAAATCAAAATAAAAAGACACGCCAAAGGATTTTTCAGAAATTCTTCGGCGTGTCTGCATGATTGTCTAAGCTGCCCGGAATGAAAAAGAAAAGACGCCGTCGTAAAAAATTGTCAAAGAAAGCCCGTAAGAGGTGGCGCTCTTCCCCAAAGAAACTTCGGAAGAAAAAGAAAACTCGCAAGTTTTCGAAAAAGGGCGGCCGCCTCTCCAAGCACGCTTCCCCAAAAATAGAAAAGAAAAGTAAAAAAAACGGCTTGCCTCCACAAGAACAACTAAAAAAAGAATCTCAGGAGAAAGTTCGAAAAAAGAAATCTCTTCAAGATGAAGAAAAATTTGTCATTGGCGATGAAATGACGCTTGATAAAACGCCTATGCGAATTTACCTGCAGCAAATTGAGCATATCCCACTCCTCACACCCGAAGAAGAAGCAAGTCTTGCTGAAAAAATTTATCACGGTGGTGAACACGCAAAAGATGCGAGAACTCATATGATTCGCTCGAACCTTCGCTTGGTTATTTCGATTGCAAAACGCTATGCGAATATCGGGCTCCCGTTTTCGGATTTAGTCGAGGAGGGCAACATTGGGCTCATGCGTGCTGTTGACAAATTTAACTACAAACGTGGCTACCGTTTTTCAACCTACGCTTCTTGGTGGATTAAGCAAGCCATCATGCGCGCCCTCTCGAATCAAGGAAAGACAATCCGCGTGCCGGTTTATATGTATGACATTTTGACCAAATGGCGGAAAGTGCGGGAAGGGCTTCTTCAAAAACTGGGGCGCGAAGCTACGCGCAAGGAAATTGCGGATGCTATGGGAATTTCAATTCGAAAGGTGAGAGAAGTAGAACGGGTCGCTTCACAACCCAGCTCTCTGAATGCACCGGTGAGTATTGATGGAGCATCCGAAATCATTGATTTGATTGAGGATCGAAGTGCTCACGAAGCAAGCGATAATGTGCAAGAACTTTTCACGTTGGAACGTGTTGATGAACTTTTAAATTGTGTTGATGAGCGCGCACGTGAAATTTTAATTTTACGGTTTGGTTTAAAAGGCGAAGAAACAAGAACGCTTGAGGAGGCTGCGCAGCGGTTTGGTATTACGCGCGAACGCGTGCGGCAGATTGAAGGTTCCGCACTTCAGAAAATTCGTAATTATCTCAAAGAGCACCGGGAAAATCTTCGGGATTACATTAATCCTTAAGACGAAGGAGTTTTTGAAATGACAAAGACGAAGGCTGTACCAAAAACATCACAAGCAGAATATTTAAGATCTTTGATCCGCGACATCCCTGATTTTCCAAAACCCGGGATTATTTTTAAAGACATCACGCCGCTTCTCAAAAATGGAGAAGCGCTTCGCATGGTTTGTGACGAACTTGCCAAACACTTCCAGAAGCAAGTGATTGATCAAGTCGTTGGGATTGAGTCCCGAGGATTCATTTTCAGCCCTATGATTGCCTATAAGTTGGGAGCTGGATTTGTTCCTGTCCGGAAGAAGGGAAAACTACCCCATGAAGTGGAGCGAGTCTCATACACCTTGGAATATGGAGAGGATTTTCTTGAAATTCACCGCGATGCAATTTCAAAAGGAGACCACGTGCTCATTGTCGATGACGTGCTTGCAACCGGCGGTACAGCCGAAGCAGTTGTGAAATTGGTCGAAAAACTTGGCGGCAAAGTAATCGGACTTGCGTTTGTGATTGAGCTTTTATTCCTCAATGGTCGAAATCGTTTTTCGAATATCCCGCTTTCTTCTTTGATCCAATACGATTGATTATTGCCCTCCGTTCATATTTGAAGAGCCAGCGGAGAAACCGTGCACCTGGACTTATTTTTATTAAATGACAACTTAATTTTATAAGGAAATAAGTCCTGTGCGCACTACTAATTTAATTACATTCTTATTTTAATGAAAGTGCGCCTGGACGGAATTGAA
>JACQQN010000123.1 GCA_016206995.1 Candidatus Omnitrophota bacterium
ACCTGAAACAAGATCATGTGACGCTCCGGATGGACGAGCGAGCAAGGTCTTGAGGATGACTTCCATGCAACAAGTGATCGAAGGGGATGCGCGGGAAGTGATGAAGACGTTTCCTGAAAAGTCATTCCATTTAATCGTGACTTCACCCCCATACAATGTCGGCGTTAATTATGGAGCTTACAGGGATAATCTCTCGGAAGAAGAATACTTCGACTTCGCAGAAGAATGGCTCAAAGAATGTTACAGAGTCCTTGTCGATGGCGGAAGGATTTGCCTTAACATTCCCACCTATAACTGGCGGGGAAGGTTTAACATGTATTTTCGTTATTACGAGCTCATGACGCTCCTTGGGTTTATGGACCGGGACACTTTCATTTGGGTCAAAATGGACGGGCTTGATTTCGCCCATTCAGCGAAAATCTATGGCACAATCAGCCCACATAACCCACACACAAAGTATCCTTACGAGCTTATCCTTGTCATGCAGAAAGGAAAAGACACGTTAGAGGGAGAAGAGACCGATCTCAGGTACAGGGAATTCTTCAAATGGTCGCATACCATTTGGTTCATCAGGCCGGAATACAACCGGATCCATCCTGCACCTTACCCCGAAGAACTTCCTTACCGCTTAATCAAGATGTTTAGCTTTGTCGGGCAGAAAGTGCTTGACCCTTTCTGCGGAGGGGGCGCCACTCTCAGGGCATGTAAGAAGCTCAAGCGTGAGGCGACGGGGATTGACCTCAATCCGGAATATGTCGAGATGTGTCGGCGAGCGGTTTCGAAGTAGAACACAGCACATCAAAGAAAAGGTTTGATGCGTGGAAGCTAATTTGATTAAATATGCTACACCATGAAGATAGGGAAGCTTCCACCAGACAGATTGAGCTTGCTTGAGGCCGTCGCAAAGTACAAGGGTTTCACATGGGACAGCTTAAAGCGAGCCATTGAGCGCAAGAGGCTCAATGCGTTTAAGTCATGTGGCACGTGGTACACAACGGATCGGGCGATGAAGAAATACATTGAGACGCGCGATGAGAAAAAGATTCCAAAGACGTACAGGAAGAAACTCGGAAAAGCCTTGACCCAATAAAATTTTTTTGGTATTATGTGTTTGCTATAAACAACACATAAGATGGTAAAAAAAGCCGCTCGTGCTTTCTAAGGGCGCCGAGCGGCTAGCCGTTTGATGCGACAGTAAAGACTTGCGCCTTTTGTGTCTTTGGCCATTTGTATTTTAAACAAAAGGCGAGGGTTCTTAAAGAAAAATCTTATTGAGGGGGGATTTACCATTGAAATACGAAGACAGGGAACTCCTTGAGCGAATCATCCATTTTTATCACACAAGGCTTTTTGAAGAACAAACCGCTCATGACTATTTAAAAAAGGTGGGTCTAAGCAGTCAAGAAACCTGCATTCAGTTCAGGCTTGGATTTTCAGGAGGCCTTTCAAGCGCGATTCCGGATGATCAAGAAACACTTGGTAAACTGAAACGCCTTGGCATTCTTGATGACAATTTGAATGAAGTGCTTTCGGATTCGTTGATTGTTCCCATCCGCTCGGAAGGTAAGACCTTTGCGAGTTTAATGGGAATCTCTCGCTTAGACGGCAAAGAAAAATTCCTCCCGAATGAAACCCACCTTTTCAACATCGAGGCCTTGAAAGCATCCAAAGAAATCTTTCTGACGGACTCTGTAATAAACACGCTTCTTCTTTATTCGATTGGTCTCAGAAATGTGTCAGCAATCATTGGAGAGGGAGTTAACGACTCTCATCTGAAACTGTTCGAAAGATACCAAACAAGATCCGTCACGCTTCTGGTTGCTTCGCACAATACTGCGAAGTTTGCCAAGAAAATCAAATCACAAGGGATTGCGGTTGGTTTCATTGATCTTGATTCGAAATCCTTTCCAAGACTTGTCGTGGAAGGACTCAAGAAAGATTATTGCCTCTCGCTTGTCAAAGAACCCGAAATCAACCCAGCCGAGCCCATCATTGAAGAGCGGGGAGAAGAAATTTTTTATGAATTCGAAGATCGCAGGTATCGGGTGAGGAGACTTAACCCTTTTAGGTTGGACAGCTTGAGAGTAAACCTCAAAGCGACCCATCAAGCGCTTTGGCATCTTGATACGTTTGATCTTTATGCCGAGCGGCAGAGAAGAAACTTTATCTCCATGGCAAAGAAGCTGATTCGGCTCGATCAGGGATTCCTATATCAAGACCTTTTAAAGATCACAGACGACTTAGAAGACAGGCAAGCAAGGCTCATCCTTGAGAAGAAACCCGAGTTTCAAGAAATGTCTTCTCTTGAAAAGGAAGAGGCGATGAAATTCTTGCGAGCAGATGACCCCATGACGGAAATTCTAAATGACTTCAGAGGGCTTGGGGTCGTAGGCGAAGAGACAAGCATTTTAACGGGATACCTCGCTCTTCTTTCAAGGAAGCTCAAGCATCCATTATCCGTCATTCTTTATGGAAGCGCCGCTTCAGGAAAGGATGTTCTGAGAGATGCGCTTCTCGATGTTGTACCCGAAAATGATATTGAGCGCTTCACGAAGCTTTCGCCACAGGTTTTGTTTTACCGGGATGAGCTCTCGCTTAAAAACCGAGTCCTCGTGATTGACGACGAGCATTCCCTAAAAGACCTTGAATCAGTCTTAGTAGGTCTCCAACAAAAAGGGCTTTCTTATTCAGTGACGCATAAGGTGCCTGAGACAGGGAAATTAAAAAGTCATGACTATAAAGTAAAAGGCCCCATGTCAATTATGGCAAGCGTCTCAGACATGAAGACTGTAAAAAATATTGTGAATTATTTTTTAGTTTTAAAAGCGGATGAGTCAAAAGAGCAGACCAAAAGAATTCTCTCGAAACAGCGACAAGATGAAACGCTGGAAGCAGTTCTACATGAAAAGAAACTCGAACTCATCAAAAGAAAGCACAGGAACGCACAAAAACTTCTCAAAAATTATGTCGTCGTGAATCCCTACGCGAAAGACCTTGAGTATGGAGCAGACGCACCGGATGCCCGCACATTCCAGCCAAAGTATCTGAGTCTTATAAAAGCAATTTGTCTTTTGAGACAATTTCACAAGGAAGTACGGCGTGTGGATGATTCCCAAGATGAATATATTGAGGTTGACCTCATTGATATTGAAATAGCGAATCGACTCATGGCCGGACTCTTGAAATCGAGGCGTCCCTTATCAGAAGAAGCAGCGAAGGCCTTGAAGGACTTGGAAGAGTATGTCGGGGAAAAGGCGGGCGCGCACAACGTCTCTAAAGAAGGTGTTTCCTTTACCGTGAAGGAACTCACTCATTTTTCATATTTAACGGACTACAAAGCTCGCGCCGTCATCGAGGAGCTCGTCGAGTCAGGTTACGCGGAGCTTTTATCCGGTGCGAACGGTAAAACGATGGAGTACCGCCTTTCAAGCGGTCAAAGATTAACGCCTGAGCTTTTGAGACCTTTTGAAGGCGGAGTCAAAAGGTCAACAGTATCGTAACTACTATATATAGGAAGGAGTTGGACGCTTCAGCGTTCAAGCTTTTGAGCTTTTGATGGAAAACCAAGCAAAAGAAGTAGGCTTAAAAGAAATAGCAGATTTGAAGCTCAACATGGTGACAGAAGGATTCTCTGAGCGAACCATTGATGTGTATTCTCGGTACTTGCAGGAATTCATGGATTATCTTAAAGAGAAATCGGTTGAGAAGCTCTCAGAAGTGACTCCCGAAATTATCAACCGGTACCGGATTTATCTCTCCCTCGCACTTCGCTCTGACGGCAAGGGGAAACTTTCACTCATCACTCAAAACCTGAAAATGCAAGCGGTATGTATTTTGTTTCGGTTTCTCGTGAGGGAGAAGCATTATCTATATGACCCGACCAGTCATCTCCGATTAAAGCAACCACCGCGTAAACGTACCCGCGAGACCCTGACCGAAAAGGAAATGATTCGTCTTCTGAATGCGCCCAATCCGGAAACCCCGCTTGGTTTGCGCGATAAGGCGCTCTTAGAGCTTTATTATTCCTGCGGCATCCGGAATACCGAGTCGAGGCGACTCACCGTAAACGACGTCAATCTTGATTCAAGAGTTGTGAGAATCCGTTATCCGAAAGGGGGAGCAGGTGATGAGACGGTCCCAATCGGAAAGGTATCGGCGCTTTATCTTGAAGAATATATCAAGTATGCGCGCCCGAAACTGGTTCAAAACGATTTGGAAGAAACCCTATTCCTTAATTACCAGGGGAAACCTCTCTCCCAAGCCCGTCCGGCGCGTCTTGTGCGTAAGTACGCGAAGATCGCAAACATTAAACGTAAGACGGACGCTCACTCGATCAGGCACACCTGCGCCACCCATTTACACGATCATGGAGCAGACGTGAGGAGCATCCAGCAGCTTCTCAGGCATAAATCCTTGGATACGACTCAAGTGTATTTGGAAGCCAAGCCTTCCAAGCTCAGAAAAGTATTGGAAAAGACGCACCCAAGGGAAAGAGGAATCGTCTATGCTCCCCCTGTTGAATGAATTTAAAGAAAAAACTCTCACAGAAGGCCGGTGTCTTGGAACTGCTCGAGCAAAAATAAAGAACTGTGGCTATTTCGAAAGATGGTACGGGTCGGACACGATCAAGAAAGTTTCCCGGAACGATATTGAGAACTATAAAACGTATCTGATCGAAGAACACCGGACACAAAGAGGCAAAAAACTTCAGGGCGTTACGATCGTCGATCGGCTTTCGGCCCTATCCGATTATTTTAAGTTTCTCCTCACAAAGAAAGTCATCTTTTTTGACCCAACCTTGGGTGTGATTATTCCAAAGAAGAAAAGACTTTTTCAGGTTGGTTATTTGACTGAAAAAGAAATGGAGGAGCTGATCAATAAGCCCGACACCTATACCTATGTGGGGATCAGGGACCGGCTTATTTTTGAACTGCTCTATACCTCTTCTTTGAGAAATAACGAACTTTGCCGCTTAAAGCTATCCGAAGTCGATATGAAGGAAAAATACATTTATCCTTCAAGATCTAAGGGCGGCCGTGAGTGTGCGATTCCCATCCTCCCTTCGACGTATCAGGTTCTTCACAAGTATCTTGAAATCTCGCGTCCGCGGCTTGTCAAAATAGGAAAGAAGCCAAAGCCAAACATTGAGGAACTCCTCATTTCAGAACGTGGGACTGCGTTTACCACGAGCGGGATTGGTAAACTCTTCTCGAAATATCGGAATGGCGACGAGCACTACCACGCTCATGCTCTCAGACGCGCCTGCGCCGTTCACATGCTGAAGAACGGCGCGAGTGTTCGAGACGTCCAAGTGGTTTTGGGGCATAACAGTCTTGAAAGCACACAGATGTATACTCAGGTGACCGCAAACGACATGAAGGACATTCTCGGCAAGCATCATCCGCGAGAGCAGTACTTTAAGAAACATGGAAAGGCGAAATGTTAAACGCATGGATTTATTACCGCAATTCCCTTATAATTTCTCACAACTTATGAAGACAAAGAGTTTGACAAAGATCATTGGAACAAGCGAATCAGCTGCGATTGAATGGAAGCCGTCGCTTTCCCAGATTCATGAAATCATCGAGACAGTGGTAGCCTTTGCCAATACGGAAGGTGGCCGCCTATTCGTGGGTGTGTCGAAAGAGGGAATCGTAAAAGGCGTTTCCATAGGCAAGGACACGATCGAAAGCCTTGCGAACCGGATTGCTCAGCATACGGAACCTAAAGTCCAACCCCGCATGACGGTCACCAAAGTTGAAGGTAAGGAAATTATTGTCATTGACGTCAAAGAGTCCCGCGACAAACTTGTCCTCGCAAGCGGCAGGCCGTACGTCCGCGTTGGCAAATCCACCCGGCAAATGAGTAAGGAAGAATATGAAGATCGGATTTTGAATAAACACAAAACAGAATTAAATTTCGATTCCCAAACCTGTCAAGGCGCAAAGATTGCGGACATAAGCAGGGCGAAAATCTTTGCTTTCATTCAGAAAGCCAAGCAGGAAAGAGGGCTAGACATTAATCCGAATGCCGCCTTGCCAGATATTTTGAGCCGGTTGAAGCTGACAACCAAAGATAAGAAGATCACAAATGCGGCAGTCTTGTTGTTTGGAAAAGATCCGCAGAAATTCTTTCTGCAGGCCGAATTAAAAGCAGTCCGATTTCGGGGGTATGATGTTACGGGCGAGATGACCGATTTTAAGACAATCACAGAAGATGCAATCACATTGCTTGAGAGAGCGGAGAGTTTTATCTTTGACCATATTCCTATGAAGGCATGGATCGAGTCGGGAAAACTCCAGAGGCAGGAGAAATGGCTCTACCCGCCAAAAGCGATCAGAGAGGCGTTGGCGAATGCTTTGGCGCACCGGGACTACAAAAGCACCGGAAGAGTCCAGGTCAGAATTTTTGATGATCGTATGGAAATCTGGAATCCGGGTAAGCTGCCTTCCGGATTGACGGTCGAAACGCTAAAGGAAACTCATGATTCGATTCCGACTAACCCTTCGATTGCCAAGGCGTTTTTCTGGATCCGATATGCCGAAGAAGTTGGAACCGGAACCAATAAGATTGTCCGATGGTGCAAAAAGTGGGGACTTTCTGAGCCGAAGTTTGAAGAAAGAGGAAGTAGTTTTGTGGTAACGTTCAGAAAAGCTCCCGAGACTGTTCATCGAGAAGTTGTGAAAACTGGGGTGAAAACTAGGGTAAAAACTAGGGTGAAAGCTAGGGGAAAAATTCTCGATGCCATAAAACAAAATCCACAAATTACTGTTCCGGAATTATGTGCGGTGGTTGGATTGACACAAAAAGGCGTTGAATGGAATATTAAGAGATTGAAAGACGAAGGCTTGCTTCGTCGTGTTGGGCCTGCCAAAGGCGGTCATTGGGAAGTTTCAGCTTCGGTATGAGTTGACGCGAGGTTGACGTGAGATCAGTATTGGCGACGGGCCATAAAGGGGACAAAGGGGCCACTGACACTGTGAAAAAAATTCTTCATCCAGATTTTGCAAGAAAGACGCCATTAAATTTTAACGGTAGTTTGTCGGCACCTTGTCGGCAGTCAAAATTAATCCTCAAAATAAAGTAAACCCGCCTAACACTTCCTAAAAACTTCAACCTTTTGAAAAAAGACCCCAAGCTTGTGACGGTTTTGCCTACTGGCTGCATTGGGTCATGCAACTCTCCATGCATGAC
>JACQQN010000127.1 GCA_016206995.1 Candidatus Omnitrophota bacterium
TCACAAACCGAATTGGCGATATTGGTTTCTTCATCGGAATCGCCCTTCTCTTTTACGCAACCGGAACTGTGAATTTTCTTGATATGAATCATGAATTTTTTCATCTTCACCACGAAGCGATTCTTGGAATCGCAGCAATTTTTCTCTTTTGCGGGGCAATTGGAAAATCTGCTCAATTTCCGCTTCACGTTTGGCTGCCAGATGCGATGGAGGGCCCAACGCCTGTGAGCGCTTTGATTCATGCTGCAACAATGGTCGCGGCGGGCGTTTACCTTGTGGCAAGACTTTTCCCGCTCTTTGAAGTTTTTCCAAATTCCGCGCAAGTAGTTGCTGTTATTGGAACCATCACAGCATGCCTCGGTGCTTTTATTGCTATTACCGCAACGGATATTAAAAAAGTACTCGCGTACTCAACTATCAGCCAACTCGGCTACATGATTGCAGCGCTTGGGGTTGGGGGCTTGAACGCAGGAACCTTTCATTTAATGACACACGCCTTCTTCAAAGCGCTTCTTTTCTTAGGGGCTGGAAGTGTCATTCACGGAACTGGAACCCAAGACATCCGGGAAATGGGCGGGCTTCTTAAATCAATGCCAAAAACTGCGATTACTTTTATTATCGGAACGATTGCGATTGCAGGCGTTCCACCTTTTTCAGGATTTTGGAGTAAAGATGAAATTTTAACGCATGCGTTTCTCTCCGGGCATCAAGTGATTTTTGCGCTTCTTTTAATTACCGCTTTTTTCACAGCTTTTTACATGTTTCGATTGGTATTTCTCACGTTCTTCGGAAAAACGCGCGGGCACATTCACGCTCATGAGTCCCCAAATGTCATGACGATTCCTTTAATGATCCTTGCCTTTTTTGCGATTGTCTCGGGCCTCCCCGGTTCGCCATTCATGCATCACTTGTTTCAAAGCTTCATGAGCGGCGGACATGAAGTTGCAGAACCAAATTACCGACTAATGCTTCTTTCAACCGTTGTTTCGTCTATCGCAATTCTTCTCGCTTACATTTTTTATGTTGTCAAAACAGATCTCCCAATCCGTATGGGTAAGCTGCTAAAACCACTCTACATCGCTTCATCCAATAAGCTATGGTTTGATGAACTTTATCAAGCGACTGTGATCCGGGGATTTAGATGGATCGCCTCATCTTTTTTTGGTTTTGACGTGAAAGTGATTGATGGTGCTGTAAATGGTAGTGCTGTCTTTACGATATTCTTAAGCAGAATCAAAAACTGGTTTGATCAATATATTGTGGATGGTGCGGTTAACTTTGTCGGGTTTGTTACAAGAGCTACCAGTTTTATTTTAAGACTGGTTCAAACAGGTTTTATTCACCATTACCTTTTCTTTTTGTTGATGGGTCTTTTGTTCATGTTGTATGGAATCGCGAAATAACCCCCTCACCCCTTTCCTCTCCCCTGAGGGGAGAGGATTAAGAAGAGGGGTAAATGTGAAAGGAACTTTGTCATGAATTTTCCAATTTTAACGTGGATGATTTTTCTACCAATTCTGGGAATGTTGGCGATTATGTTGACCCCGAAGGACAACAAAAACCTAATCCGCCAAATCGCAACCGGGGCAAGCGGGATCGTATTGATTCTCTCAGTTTGGCTTGTTCTCCAATTTGTTCCGAGCAACCCATCCATTCAATTTACAGAAAAAATTGCCTGGATCCCCCAACTTAATGTTTATTATTTCCTAGGTGTTGACGGAATCAGTATTTCCATGGTTCTCCTCACCGCACTGATTTCCTTTCTTGCCTGCGTCGCCAGCTTTGGAATTGAGGAACGCGTTAAGGAATACTTCGCGCTTTATCTTTTACTTGAAACCGGGATGATGGGGACATTCCTGGCGCTTGACCTCTTCCTTTTTTATGTATTCTGGGAAATTGTCTTGGTTCCGATGTATTTCTTGATTGGTATTTGGGGCGGCCCAAGAAAAGAATATGCGGCAATTAAGTTTTTCCTTTATACACTTTTCGGGAGTCTTTTTATGCTCCTCGGGATCCTTGCGCTTTATTTTGCAAGTGAACCGAGAACGTTTGACATGATTGCGTTACGAAACAATTCATTTGGGCTGGGTTTTCAACAGGTCATTTTCATGGCACTTTTCCTTGGATTCGCAATCAAAGTTCCGATTTTTCCATTCCACACCTGGCTTCCAGATGCACACGTCGAAGCGCCAACGCCCATCAGCGTGATTCTTGCCGGCGTCCTTCTTAAAATGGGAACATACGGATTTTTTAGGATTAGTTATCCAATTGTCCCGCTCGGCGCTAAGTGGTTTGCGCCCGCGATGGGAATTCTTGCTTTAATTGGAATTGTTTATGGAGGTTTCGTGGCATTTGCACAAACAGATTTTAAGAAAATGGTCGCTTATTCAAGCGTGAGTCACATGGGTTTTATCTTGCTCGGGCTTGCTGCCATGACACCAACAGCTATGAATGGCGCGCTGCTTCAAATGTTCAACCATGGCACGATCACGGGAATGCTCTTCTTATTGGTTGGCGTTTTATATGATCGGGCTCACACGCGCGACCTAAATGCATTCGGTGGGCTTGGTGTGAATATGAAAGTTTATGCCGGAATTCTTGTTTTTGCTTCGCTTGCTTCACTTGGGCTGCCGGGTTTGAGTGGGTTCATCAGTGAATTTATGACGCTTCTCGGAAGCTTTAAAGTTTTCCCTTGGATCACAGGGTTTTCTTGCATCGGAATTTTGCTTGCTGCTTGTTACCTTCTTTACATGGTACAACGCGTGATTCTTGGGAAATTAAACCCGAAATGGGAAAAGTTAAGCGATATTAGCGCTCGTGAAATTTTTACACTCGCGCCGCTCATGGTGATCATTTTAGCGATTGGAATTTACCCACAAGTAATTTTGAAGTTTTTGACGCCTTCGATCAATGCTTTAGTCCAACAACTCGGGAGCATTTTCTAAAATGAATGCCCTTCAAAGTTTAAATTACTTTGTACCAGAGTTGGTTCTGGCCAGTGCGCCGCTCGCCATTGTACTTTTTGATCTTTTTGGATTCACAAAGAAATGGCTTGGACTTCTTTCAATTGCTTTTTTAATCGCGGTTGGCTTTTTATTAACACGTTACCACGCGCCTGCGTTGCTTTTTTCTGGTCTTTATGTGATTGACGATTTTTCGCTCCTTTTTAAAACGCTGGTTCTTTTAATGGTAGGGCTCCCCACGCTCACCGCAATTTCTTCTGATGTAATCCCTGAAAAGCAAAAAGGAGAGTTCTTTTCCTTGATGCTTGCAGTCGCCTTCTTATTAATAACAATGGGCTCTACTACAAATCTCTTAATGATCTTTCTTGCTACTGAGTCTGTTTCCATAACCTCCTATATTTTGTCGGGTTTTCAAAAGTTCAACAAAAAATCAAGTGAAGCCGGTTTGAAATACCTTCTTTTTGGTTCAGTTGCTTCTGCGACCATGCTTTTCGGAATCTCTCTTCTTTTCGGTTTAACCGGAACACTTGAACTGACACAAATGTCTTCCTTGATCGCACAAAATGCACCCACCAATCTTCTTTGTGCAATCGCAGCGCTTCTATTTATATTAGTGGGCCTCGGCTTTAAAATCTCGATGGCACCTTTTCACATGTGGGCGCCGGACGTTTATGAAGGCGCACCAACGCCCGTTACCGCATTCCTCACTGTCGCACCTAAAAGCTTAGGGTTTCTGGTTATCTTCCGGATACTTGCCACCGCATTTGGATTTGCGGTTGGCGAGTGGAGTGAGTTATTTGTGGTGCTCGCGATTTTAACCATGACCATTGGGAATGTGGTTGCCGTTTCACAAACAAACGTCAAACGACTACTCGCTTATTCAAGCATTGCTCAAGCTGGATACATTCTCATGGGCTTTGCTGCCGCTAACAAAACCGGCGCTCAAGCCGTCTTTATTTACCTGATTACTTACCTTTTCACTAATCTTGGTGCTTTCTTAACGGTCGCTGCTGTGGAGCAAAGTGAAAAAGCAAACCATTTGGATACTTACAACGGCCTCGCAAAAAGGAGTCCTTTTCTTGCATTTTCGCTTACCATTTTTCTGCTCTCGCTTGCCGGGATTCCACCACTTGCCGGATTCATTGCCAAGTGGTATGTCTTCGCAGGAGCCGTTCAAGGAAAGTTGATCACGCTTGCCGTGGTCGCTGCCTTGAACAGTGCTGTCGCCGGGTTTTACTATTTCAAAATTGTAAAAGCCATGTATCTCTCAACGCCGCAGAAAACAAATGCGGTTTCATATAGCGGCTATGCGTTTGTTGTCATCCTCATTGCGCTTGCCGGAACCTTTGCAATCGGCCTTTTCCCCTCTCCCATTCTCTCCCTCGTAGCGAATACCCTGAGTTCTTTCACGGTTTAAAGATCAAGTTAACCTAAGACAAGGGGGACAGTTTGCCCGCCACACAGCGGAGCAGTGCCGTACGTAATTTGCGGCAAAGCTGGCGAGGTCCGTCTCAAAAATTGCATCGATTACTTTGCGGACGGGTCTCGCCGCGATTTTTGGCGGAGAGTAAAAACCTGTCCCCCTTTTTTATGAGTGTCCCCTTTTTTGGCATCCGTTAATAAGCGTTAAGTCTCTACTCTCCTTCTATCTCTGACTTTCTTTAGCATTAAAGTAAGTAAAATACTCGGCCCGGGGTGTGATTGTATTCAAAGAACGAGATGCTAAACTTAAATTGAGATGAAAAACATAACACCAAAACCAAAATCAAAAAATGGACGAAGCGGGAAAACAAGCCAAAAGACTTTCCGAATTTTCACGCTTGTGGCTACATTCCTATTAATATCGCTCACCGCGTGGACCGGCGTTGCTTTTAGCGCCGATTGCCAGTTCAAAACAAAGGACTGGCGCAGTGTAAAATCCCACGGATCTGGAGAATTAGCAGTTGGAGAAATGGCAATCCGATTATGTCCTTATACAAAATGCTTCGAGCCGAGAAATGGTGTGAGTACAATTAAAGCCTATTTTAACTATCCTATTGAGCCAACCACCTTCACCCCAGATCGGGTAACTATCTTGGCTTTTGATAAGAATGGCAATCCCGTCTCCGGTTTTGCAATCACCGATACAAGTGTTGACCAGAACAATCGTACAATCGGCGTTATTAACCTAAATCCGCCTTTGAATCAGTTTCCAGGGAGCGTTACTTTTCGCGTTGCATTCAAGAATGGAATTACAGATATAGATGGAAATTCTCTGATCGTAAATCCGCAACAGCAGGACGGCTCCGGAGCTTGGCAAGAATCTAGGGTGCATACTGGTAACCAGAATGGTGATAACTGGGTAGATATACTTGATTGGGGTACCGAGGTAGCCAGATTTGGACACAGACTAATTGATTATCCAGATGAATTAAGGTATCCACTTAATTATTTCTCACATCCCCGGCTAGACCTAAACGCAAATGGTGTCATTGACTCAGAAGATATGAGTTTAGTGCAGCAAAACTTTCTTTCCAGCCTTGCTCCGATTACGGCTTTGCCGGCACGTGACTTCGGTGCAACACCTGTGATTGTTTTCTCGCCTGAAGGACGCGATCAAGCAGGCGTTCAAACTTGCAGCTCACCATCGGGGTACTTTTATATCAAAGAAGGCGATAGGCTTCCGGTTGTTATCACCGCGTCTGACCCTGAGGATGGCATCCTGATCCCTGTTGTCGATCAGGGCACTTTACCAGAGGGGGCAACTTTCGCGGCGGGGAATTTCGACTGGACGCCAGGCAGCGGACAAGGAAGAAGTGATTCTTATATCGTTAGATTTACAGCCACGGACTCGAGCGGACTAGAAACCATCAAAAACGCCATCATCTTTGTGGCGGCAAAACCAACGACTGAGCTCCCCAGCAATCTTGCCGTGGAACCAACTTCTGCCTACTCCGCCAAAGTAACCTGGAACCCACCGGCCCATAGCGACGGTGTCACGCTTTCTCAGTACGAAATGAAAATCGAACACACATGGAATGACGTGACAAAAACAGTGGCTTCGACGGACGCAGGTTGGCCTTTCCCTTTACCAACACCGGTTGATGATCCGACCAAAGTACAGGGTGTATTTATCAAAGACTTGCCGTCGTATGGAAAACTTACTTTCTTCTTGAGAGTAATTGGCCATCTGGAAAGTGAACAAATCGAATCTGAATGGGCAAGTGTGGTGGTTGAGGAGCTCATGCCAAACAGTCCGCCTGTAGTCAAAAAATTCGAAATTTCGAAAAATGGTACTGTTGTTTTCGAAGCAACTCCTGAGCAACTCACCCAAGATGGTGACCTGGTTTTGACGGGCGTACCTCCGTTTTCTGTGGATGACGTTTTCACAATTGCAGAGCTTAAGTCAAAGGATGACCCCGTCATGAACAGCTTTGTTGACCCAGCCATTGAAGTCGCCACAGGCCGGGTAGCAGAGATCCGCTTAGATTTCCTTCCAAACGGAGTTGATGAGGGAGTGAAACAAACTTACACACCAGAGATTGATGAAAGCGATTTGTTTAGCACGTCTCTTAAATCTTCGGGCTCCTTTACTGCCGTGCTGAAATTAATCGATGAGGGAGGTTTGGAAAAACACATTTTCGTCCCAATAGTTGTTGTAAGAAATGCTGAAAGCCCGAAAATTACCCTTCAAGCACTAGACCCAAAAACAGAGGGCCCCCTTGATTTAACTGTACCGATGGAAGCGCCTGCACAAGTTCTTTTTGAGGTAAGTGTGGAGAGTCCAACACCGACAACAAAAATCATGTGGGATTTTGACGGGGATGGCTGGATTGACGCAACCTCGCCCATTGGTAGAACTCCTGTGAAAATGCTGCATACCTATCCAGAACCTGGCTTGGTGAATGTGCCTCAGGTTTCAGTGACCAATAAATCTGGCTATACAGATTGGGCCTCTCTTAAAATCGCAACTGCTGGAGATGCGTCGTTTCCTTTTCAATTAACGTCCGATGTGCAAGCCGTAACGGCAGACCAACCGGCCAACTTCTCTATTGAAGGGCAATTTGGCAATTATGAACTTGATCTGGATGCTGACGGGCATTTTGAGATGAGCGATTTAAACAATCCATCACCAGTTCAAAAAATTTATGGCCGCCCCGGAACTTTCTATGCGACCGCTCGAGTCACCGTGAATGGAATTCAATATCGCAAGTCCATTCTTGTCTTATCAATGGCTCCCGCCAAAAGCATTTTTGATATTCTCTATGTATCAGAATATTTTTCAGATGCTGGCTCAGATTTGGTAATCAAAGAAAACATTTTTCCATTTGCTGTAAGACTTAAGGATTCGGCAAAAGCTATTTCTTCCCTTGCGGAACCGGCCGATGACGCACAAATTTCAGAAATTCGGTTCCATGTTTCCGGCGCCGATGTGAATTCTGTCTTTACCTACACGACAACGGAAGATTATCACACCATTAACAGTCGATTCTTTAAATTTTTGTTCGAACAACCTGGAACATACTACATTTTAAAAACTGTTCGAAATAATAAGGGTCTCGAAGCTTCTTCTGTATTTGTGGTGAATCAAGAGAACCCGATTTCTTCAGTCTACGTTGTAACACCTTCCGAACGTCAGCACGCACTGGGAGATGCAATCAAAGCAACTGCATTTGCTTCAGCGCCAGCAGGGCGGACCATTGATGCGGTTCGAATCTTTGTTCAAGCAACTTCGGGTGGCCCTGTGACTGAACTTGAGGCAACTGCCTCGGAACAACCCAATGTTTATGACGCAATACTTGATATGGAGACCTTGATACAACAAAGAGCTGTGGGAGAAAATCAATTTTGTTACATATGGGCACAAGCATTGCTTGACAACAATGAACTTTACCCACAAACGCCAGTGAAAAACACCTTTGGTGCAACTCGCGAACCTGCTCCTCCGGCAAGAATTTTGATGAACACAGGTGGCATTATGATTACCCGAATGCTTGAAGTCACTGCCTATCAACGTGGCGGCCCACGCGCCTTATTAGATCAAAGCAATTTCGGTGGTCGCAATAGTTTGAAAGCCCAAGCGCAGCATAAAAGCTCAGATATTTTGAGACTCCTTGAGGGGCAAGAAATGATGCTTCCTCCAATTTCAAACCCATTAACCGACGCGCAACTTCAAATTCCGGATTCTTCCGGCTTTCCCGAGCTTGCGATTGAAGGAGAAAATGTTGGTTCGCTCGGTATTTTCCTTGAAGCAAATTTGAATGGAGAAAATGGCACTGTTGAAGAACTTCGCGCTAACACCCCTATTAAATTTGTATGGCCGGACACCGATAACGATGGATTCGTGGATGGAACCAGAATCCCTGAAAACACTCTTCGAGTCTACCGATTGGTCGGAAGCGCGTGGGTTTTAGTCCCTTACCTGCCAGACAATGATGAAACTAACAACGGACTCTATTTTCAAACAAACCACTTCTCAATCTTTACCATTGGAGGAGTTCCAACTCCCGTAACACCGACGACAATCACTCCGGAGCCAACGCCTGAATCAACCCCGACACCAGAGCCGAGCCCGGAGCCGACTCCAGAACCGGAAGCTGAGGTGCAAAACGAAGATCAAATCATTCTTGGCGGGGGTTCAGGATTGATTGCAAATGGTGAAGAAACCGATCAACAAATCGCAGAAAATAACTCCATCGCTCCGGCGGCGGAGACCACAGCAAGCTCAGATGGAAAGGGTAACCCTTTCATGGTTTATCATAAAGGGATATACGACAAGCAAAGTGGTGGAAAAGTGCTTGCGATTGTCAATTGGACAGACTCAAAGACTACGGAAACTTCGCACCAAAACCAACCCTTGGAAATAATCAACGAGAAATCTCAAGAAGTCCATTCACCGATTCAAACAACTAAAAA
>JACQQN010000134.1 GCA_016206995.1 Candidatus Omnitrophota bacterium
GTCCGGTAATTCTCAATGGAAATTAAGATCGGCCCTTCATCCAAACCTAAATATTCGTTCGAAAACCATTTTCGTTTGGGATTGAGCGCATCTTTAAATCCGTATTGACCCCAGACGCGCTCACCATAATTCTCGCGGATATCCTTCAATGCGGCAATCGCAAGCGCTGGCGTAAACATTACAGAACCTCCAGCGGCTGTCGGCGCAATAGTCCCGTCATTTGCAACTGGAACCAATGAAACCAGAGGCGGAGCTCCATAAGCTTTATAGCCCCCGGGGCCTTCGGAAGCCGTCAAACCCCAAATTTCAGGCGTATAACCATTTTCTTTTAAAGAGTACTCCCGGTTTGCGAGCGTTGCGAGAATGGAATTCTCAAAATAATTTGCATAACGATCTTGAATTTCGAGAAAATCAATCCAAAGATGTGAATACTGGTGCGTAAAAAGCGGCGCACATGCAATCAGCTCATACGGACCATATTTTCCTTTTTGATATGTTTTTGCCCAAGCGTGCCAACTTTCGATTGGAATTGCATATTCTTTCGGCGCTCCAAGCGCAAGCAGATAAGTAATCATTGCTTCGTTATAACCCTGGATTTCAAGTTTTGACGCCCCTTTTTTCTCCGACCAGCGCCAAGGCAGGAGTCCTTTTTCATCTTCCTTTTTCTCGCGTTTCAAAATAATATTCCATTGAACTTCATTCGTGAACTGGTCAATTTTCTCACGAAGCGAAACTTCAGAAGGCGTGTTTCCTTCAAAATAACTTTGAGCAGTTAAAGCACCCGCGAGAACATAGGAGGTTTCAACCAAATCTCCTTCCCCGTTTTCCCACACCTCTTTCAATTCGGGACTAAACCAATGAGAGAGAAGGCCTTCGCGGCGGCGCACTTTCAAAAGGAAATCAAGTGAGGCATGAAGTCGTTTGAGCGCTTCCTCTTTTTTCATCCAACCCCGCTCGATTGCAATCACGTAAGCTGCCCACTGGAAACCGCTTAAGCCGGTTGAGAAATTGGAGGCTTTTTTGTTTCGATCTTTTACGAGAAAAGTTTTTGGATCCACCTCGTTAAAAAAATATTCAAAAGTTCTTTTTTGAACTTCATCCAAAAATATCTCAAAATTAAAATTGTTTTCAATCCAAATCTCACTGGCTCGGCCTGCCACATAATCTCCAAACTGATTCACCAAAACTGCACGCAGCCAATAAGTGCCCGACTGATAACTTTTGATTTCCCAAGAAAAGGCAAACTCCTGCTTTCCTTGATTTGGAACCTCATTTAAATAAAACCAATGTTTTCCATCACGAGAAGCTTCGAATCGAAGCCATTCAAAAACCGCTTTTCTTGGAGATTTTGAAGAAAGTGATAGGCGTGGCGTTTCTTTGGTTTGAAACATTTGCCCACGCTGGCGCTTTCCATTAATGAAGACCCAGCTCGGTTGAGCTTGTTTAAGAGGCGTGAGCTCTTCTCTCTGTTCCTTGGTGAAAGAAAAATCATCCATAAAAACCGCACCAAGGCGTGGCGAGGTTCGATGATCTTCAAAAACAATAATAAATTCTTTAATATCTTTGGGAACTAGTTTCTTGTAATTTGAAAATGAGGTGATTGGAATCACAATCTCACGCCAATCCATATCTTTCCTTTTTTCAATCACAAAACTGTAGACAAAATCGTCTTTGAGCTCCACTTTAAACGCAGAAACAGTTCCGCGGATCCAAAAACGGACGGTATTGAAATCAGTCGGAATTTTCCCTTTCCGAAAAACGAGGTAGGAACCGCCAAAACCCTCACTGACATTGAATGATATTTTCATCACTTTGCCCCGGCTCTCATCTTCAACAAATTCGGACGTCACAAACGGAACACGGGCACCATTTTTCCCGCCACCCACAAAGTCACCGCGTTTTAAAACGGCTTCCGAATTTGGGCCATCAAACGAATCAACTAAAACCGCTTGCGTGGAAATAGGTTTTGAAATTAAAAGGAAAGAAAAAAGAGTGAGAAAAACTAAGATCGATCGATATTGCGACCCGTGGGAATGAGTCATGGTCGGAAAAGTTTCACAACTTCAAGCGAAAAGTCAAGCGCAGGAGCAGAGTGCGTGATCGCGCCAACAGAAATCCGATCAACGCCCGATTTGGCTATCGCACGAACATTTGCCAAATGAATTCCACCTGACGCTTCAATCAGGGGGCGGTGTTTTTCCTTTTTAGAAAATTTGTGAATTCGCCTCACAATTTTTTTTAACTCAGCGGGTGAAAAATTATCAAGCAAGATAATTTCTGGCTCACCTTTTAAAATGATCTCAAGGTCAGAGAGATTTTCCTTTGCAATCTCCACCACCCATTTGCGATGCTTTAATTTTTGAATGACACGGGCCGCTTGATGCGAATCTTGGATAAAATGCCAGTGATTGTCTTTAATGAATCCCTGGTCCCACAAACCCATTCGATGGTTGAATCCGCCGCCCAATCGAACCGCATATTTTTCAAATTCCCGCCACAAAGGAAGCGTTTTGCGAGTGTCATAAATTTTTACCCCGGTTCCGTGGACCCGCTTGACATATTCTCGAGTCAATGTTGCGATCCCTGAAAGCCGTGTTAAGAAATTAAGCGCGACGCGCTCTCCTCTCAGGACAGACGCAAGAGGCCCGGTGATTTTAGCGATTGTTTCTCCCGCTCGAACAAGCGACCCGCCTTTTTTCCGCCAACTAATTTTGAGACAAGGGTCAATTGTACGCAAAACTTCCCGAACCACCAAGGTGCCTGCTAGAACACCATTCCCTTTTGCGAAAATCATTGCTTCACCGCGCGCGTGTTTGGGAACAAAAGTCCGCGTGGTCACATCTCCTGGGCCTACGTCTTCTCGGAGCGCTTCTCGAATCATGCGTCGAATACGCGGCGTAATGGGAATCATTGCGTTCCTTCTTCTTTCTTAGGCGTCAGGAGAGATTGAATGGTTTGGTTTAAAAAATCTTCGCCAATCGTTTGAACAGTTCTCTGCACCAAATTTCCCAAATCGGGTCTCACCTTCGTATTGGGAGTCTGTCCTTCGACAATAAATGGAATCACAATCTGCCCATTGCGATCTGCTATCAGCGAAAGTTCATGTACTTTTTTGATCATCACTTCACTTAAAAGCGGGCTGATGATCAGAGAACCTCTTAAAGCCACTGCGTTGAAAAAATCATAAGAACCGGCAAGTACAATACCATAATCCTCGTGCTGCAGCGTCAGCGAACGAATGATCGCGCGGCCGTTTGCCAAATCAAATTTTATTTGAGCTAAATCAAATGCAGTGTCTGGGCTTTTGATTAGTTGGTCATAGCGTTCGCCTAAATCAACTTGGAACAGAATTGAAATCCCCGGAATTTGGGTGATTTTCTCAAGATTCTCGCGGATTAAGTTTCTATTTTTAAGTGCGCCGTTTGTAATTTTAAATTCGCCCACACCGGATAGAGCCAAAGCAAGTTGTGCGGCATTGATTTGACCCGTCGTAAAGCTTGCATTTCCTGAAAGAGCTCCTGAAAAATACCCACCCATCTTTTGGCTTTGCGTATAAAAGGAAGCTAGATCAAGCGCATCAACTCCAAGATCAACCCGTCCGGAAGGAGCGGACAAAACATTCGTTCCTTGGATAACCAATGTGATCGATCGATCTAATGCGGCTTTCATTTGCAGAGTGCCTTCGAGATAAAAAAAAGTTCCGCTCACGGAAAAGGTACGTGGCGCGCCCCAAAAAAAGTCGGCGTTCCCCTCAAAGGAAATCGGTTCTTCGCGTGAAATATTCGTAAGTTCTAAAGAAATATTTTGAAGATCAAATGCCGCGGGACCTTTTACGCCTTGGCTTTGGTAAGTGAGTGAACCATCGGATACCACTGCTTTTGAAATTGCGACTCGATTGATTCGTAAAAAATCAGGCAATCCTTTTTGTTTACTCGCTTCCTGAACGCCTGGAGCCTTGCCGGGGGACAATCCATCCTCCTCACCTAACCTCTCCCCCTTAGTAAGGGGGAGAGGGAGGGGTGAGGGGGTTATTTTTTCAAACGGTAAAGAATTCTGAGCGGTCACTTGATAAATCAATTTGGGAGATTTTAGGTAAATTTTACTTACCAGAAGCTCTCTTTTGAGCAGCATTTCAGGATCTACTTTAAAAGAAAGTTCTTCTGTGTTTAGCGAAAAGAACCCCTTCCCTGATTTTGGCTCTCCCTCAACAGAAAGACTGAGCGCTTCAATTGAAAACCCATGTTTGAAACCAATTGCAAGCGAACCTAGTTTGATTGGATAACCAATTTTTTCACTAATCGTCTGCGCAATGGGATCTTTGTATTGATTGATGTCAAAGCGGAAGATAAAAATGGTCCCCGCCACGATAACAATCAACATCAAAAACAAGAAAGTATAGAAAAGTACTTTAAGCGCTTTCATAAATGACACCTATCAAGAATTATCGGAATGAAAGTGGAATTGGTCAAGAATGTTTTATAAACTGCTTTATGCGGCTTCGTGGAGCTTATGATAAATAAAGATTGCTTTTTCCATAATACCGAGAAGCCCGCGGACGCCCGTTTTGAGTTCTCCAATTGCTAAATCGGTCATGGTGACTACTTCTACATCTTTAATTTCCCTGGAAAAAGGATAACGCTCTCCTTCTCCAATCACATAAACAGCTTCCGAAATACCAGGCAATCCGAGTAATTGGCTGCTGATGTCATCTGGTTCATGCAAAGGAATAATGGCGACGCCACCTTCTGCTACGATTTCTTGATTCAACATTTGAATAGCTTCTAGCTCCTTGGTGGTTGGTGCGTGAACCGCAAGATGAACGCCAGCTTTTGCAAGTGAAACAAAAACAGAAGCAAGCATCCCCTTCAGAAACGCAATGTCATGCGAGAGCGCAATTGCTTTAGATGTATTTAAATATCCGTCTTCTCCTATAACCGCTTGATAAATTCGCGTACGGACATTTTGCGGCAAAATTCGATTGACTTGGCTGCTCACTTCCGCAAATGCATGTGAAAACTTCTTATCAGTCGTCTCGGCAATTCGAAGTTCGGAACGAGGCGACGAAATATCCCTAGCATCCTTGAGACGCAAAACTTTGACAAGGCTTTCCGGAGAGCTTTCAACACTAATATCGGTCAAAAATCGCTCAGACGAAACTTGGATAGGTTTCAATGTAAACGTTCGCTTGCCGGTTCCGCGAATGCCCGTCATAATATAATCGACTTCATCATTCATACGCCTCAAGCGAACTATATCCAACATTCGTAGATTTTTAATAGGTTCGCGGCGGAATTCGGTATAACCGCCTCGCATAAGATCAAACGCTTCTTTCTTAAGCACATCTACATCAGATAATGGACTCGCCGTTTCTAATCCCGGATTAACCTTAATAATTCGCCACTTCCTTCTAAAGGCATCCCAGCGTTCTTTAAAGAGTTGAATCTGGTGTTGTTTCTTAATATCAATTGTTGCTTCAAGGTGCGCGATAGGCTGGGCACTTATTTCTTCAATTGGTTCTAATGGAATTGCTGCAAACTTCTTCGCCTCGTCTACTTCATCCAACATTTTTGAAAGAAGCTCTTTGAGTTTCTCAGAATCTCCCTTCAACACTTCAGCAGAAGCGGACCACTCCTGAATTGTTCTAGAATCCAGCACGACCTTTTGCAAGATTCCTAACAATTTCTGAAACATCTGGTAGAGTTTTGCAGGATTATTTTCATTCGTGATTTGTTTCCTGGTTGCTGGAATCTTCTCTTGCAGCTTTGAGAGATATTCGACGCGCTTTGAATCTGAAGCAAGGAACTTACCCAAATTTTCAGCTCTTTGAGCATCGCTTACTTCTTCTGCATAACGCCGCTCAGGAGTTTTTGAAACGGGTGCGCCAGATTGTCTTGCTGAGTATTCTAAAAATTTGAGATAGCTCGCATTATCCCTATCAAGACTTTCCAAGCGCTCCTTTTCATCTGCTGCATCTTGTTTCTTTTTCTTCGGATCCTCCTGTGGTTGATTCTCTCCTGACCTTAATTCAGACCGCAAAAAAGTATCTAAAATTGCTGGTGCGGTTCGTTTTACATAAATATCAAGTGAGTTCTCAGACCAACCAATGTCAAAAGAAGATGTTCGGGTAAATCCCCTCAAAAAGTCCGTCACAGCAGCGTTGTAGACAGATAACGCAATAGGATTGCGGTGCCAGCTTTTTGTGAAACCGTTATTATTAATGGTAAGCAAGACTTGTGTTTGGCCTGCTTCAAACGGCAGGCCTAAACTGCGACCAATTTTTTGCCATCTTTCAATATGCGAATCGGTGCCATGAATTCGGATCGTGTGCTTTTTTGTGACGTCAACTAAACCTAATTGAATAAAATCGTGCACACGTTCTAAAGCTTGAATAAAATCAAGGCCTGTTTCTTGGATTCTCTGAGATGAAGCGATGGGTAGTTCAGGCATTCTCTTGACTGACATAAAGTCTTGAGAGTCGATTGAACTCGAGCGCAACTCAGAGCGGTTAGTTTGAGTTCCTTTTGGCTCTTTCTTTATAACAACAGGAATGTACAACACGTCACCTTTTATTTGAAGCGGCTCCAATTTGATTTCTTTGTTGTCCCCCGGAATTGACTGCCATTGTTTAACCAAAGTAGCAAGCCTTGCCAATCTTTCCCAATCTATCTTCACAAAAGAAATATGATCTGCTTTAGTACGTTCTTCAATATGTTTGATGACGTCAATTAAAACTTCAATGGCTTGATCAACCTCCGCCCAGGTTTTTGCACGTTTCAAGATACTAGACACACCATTTCTTAAAGCCGATCGTGGAATGTCCATTGTGACTCGCTGCTCATTTAATTTTTCTTGAACGCGTTTAACCCAATTCCCTCTTTCAATTTCTTGATTCACACGAAACAACAATCCTATTCTGCGCCACCAAAACCAGGCAAAGGTCCCCCAAAGAACACTCCGAATAACATCTTCTGCGGAAAGATGGCTGGCGACTTGATAAATTAAAACACCCATGAGCAAATAAGTTGCTGCTTTTTTGGATAAACTTCGAAGCTCTGCGCGAGCTGGAAATTGGATTTTGGGATTTTGGGAAGCGACATCGCCTACCCCTAAAGCTAGAGAAATTTGCCGGGTCAACTGCATCATAACCCGGTTTTGTTCTGGCGGAACCAACTGGTCCCACTCAAGGAGATACGTTGGAAAGTTGGTAGCGATTTGAAGCTCAATGGATGTTGAAGCATCTTTTACAAAAGTAATGGTGACTTGTTTTTCA
>JACQQN010000124.1 GCA_016206995.1 Candidatus Omnitrophota bacterium
ATATTTGGTCCCCAATATCCATAACCAATAACACCAACATTGAGCATTTTTTCCTCATTTAGTAAAATAAGTATATTAATGCCAGTTATTTGAAGTTACCACAATTACTTTTTTAGCCAATTCCTTAACTTTTTGAAACGAATCGATACCAAAAGAGTTCTTGCAACTGGAACAAAAAAGCTAGCGCAACCCGAACGGATAATTTGCTGTAACCTTGTTTTCGATCGATAAAAATATAGGGTAATTCAATCACTTTATTTGGACGAGCTTTTACCAATAATTCCAACAAAATTTTATAGCCCGAAGGATGCAAAATTGAAATTGCTTTATTAACAACATCTCTTGAAATACAAAAGAAACCGCTCATGGGATCTTTTACCGATACTTTTGTCATTAAAGCAGCAAGAGAAGTCGCTAAGTTACTGCTGGCCTTCCGATGCCAAGGCCATTTGTCTGATCCCCCTCCTGAAACTCGACGTGAACCAACCACGCATTCTGCTTGTTTGCCCCGAATTAGTTCGATCATTTTTGGAAGTAATCGGAAATCATGCGAATGATCTGCATCAATCACTCCAAGAACGTCCCCGGACACTTTCCGAAAACCGTCGATGACAGCCGAGCTCAGACCTCGTTTGTTAAATCGACGCAACAAATGAACATTAGGACTCGTAAACTGGAACTCTTGCACCAATTGCCACGTTTGATCAGGTGAATCATCATCCACCACAATAATTTCGTGATCAAGGCCCGTGAGAGTACTTTCAATATCCACCAATAATGAAACAATGTTATCCCTTTCGTTATAAGTAGGGATAATTAAGGAAAACATTTTTTTCTCTCCCCCCTTTAACTCATTTCCCTTCAGAAACACACGGAAAGAAATGTTAAAACAACGTATAAACAAATGGAGCGACTGCGGAACCTTGCGTCAACATCACCAAAGCCCCTAACAAAACCAGCACAAATACAATCGGCAGAAGCCACCATTTTTTCCGAATCTTCAGAAAATCCCACAATTCTTTCAAAATGGAAAGTTTTGACATCAAAACAACCTTTCATAGTTTGGCGAAAAATCAACTTGTCTTGCTTTCCAATAACTTGTTCTCGCTCGTTCCAGTTTCTGGTCCAAAATATCTTTTCGGAAGAGCAATAAAATCAACCGCAGCGGCGTCATCATCACAAAGAAAACAAGCGTAAGAAGAATGCGCGTATTCACCCAGCCAAGTCCATGCCCTATTTTCATCCAAATTCGCTCGACCGGGAATAAAATTTTGGGCAAAAACCACGCAGCGCACTGAAACAAAACAGCAACGCTCAAGACATAAATCGCCCAAGGTTTTTGGTGCCAAAAGAAAACAAATGATAACAGAAAGAAAGCAATCGCCATCACTTTTCCAAATTGTTTCATTTCTTGAATCGATTTTTCTTTTTTCATAAATCAGTCTAAAGCAAAAGCGCTTAGTTCTTCACGGTGAATTTTTGCTGGATCTTGTTTTTCCTTTTCAAGCAAGAAATGACCTAAAACCAAGCAATCCATTTCCGTTTTCATGAAGCACCGATATGCGTCGGCAGGCGTGCAAACAATCGGCTCTCCACGAACATTAAAAGACGTATTCACCAAAATGGGGCACTCTGTTTTTGTATAAAAATTTTTCAGCAAGGCATAGAAAATTGGATTTCGATTTTGGTCAACCGTTTGAATTCTTGCTGAATAATCAACGTGTGTGACTGCAGGAACAGACGACCTGCGCGCTTTCAGCCGATCAAGTCCTTTCAACTGGTTTGAATCCTGAGTCCAATGCTCTTGACTAACCGGCGCTACGAGAAGCATGTAAGGGCTTTCCTGATTTAAATCAAACCACTTTGAAGTTTCTTCTTGTAAGACTGCGGGCGCAAATGGCCTGAAAGATTCCCGAAACTTAATTTTCAAATTCATTCGGGATTGCATTTCGGAAAATCTTGGATCTCCCAAAATACTCCGATTCCCAAGCGCGCGTGGCCCAAATTCCATGCGTCCTTGAAACCACCCAATCACTTTCCCTTGTAAAAGAAGTTCACACACTCGTTCGATCAACATTTCCTGATTGGAATATTTTTGGGATATCGCTTTTTCCTCATCCAAGTAATGCGCAATCTCTTGATCGGAATACGACGGGCCAAGCAACGAACCATGCTGCGAATCTTCCTGAGAAACATGCCTTTCTTGACCCAGAAAGTGATGCCACGCAATCAAAGCAGCTCCTAAAGCGCTTCCGGCATCCCCTGCGGCCGGCTGAATCCATATATTTTTAAATGGACCTTCGCGCAAAATCCTGCCATTTGCGACACAATTAAGCGCAACACCCCCGCTCAAACACAAGTTTTCTTCACCGGTAACTTGATGAACGTGTCTCGCCATGCGGAGCATCACTTCTTCAGTCACTTGTTGAATAGAGCAAGCAAGATCCATTTCTCTCTGCGTAATTGGAGACTCAGGTTTTCTGGGTTGGCCGCCAAAAAGTTTATGAAATTTTTGATTGGTCATCGTCAGGCCGGCGCAATAATTGAAATATTTCATATTCAACTTAAATGAACCATCTTCTTTTAAATCAATCAACTCCTTCAGAATAAGGTCTACATACTTTGGCTCTCCATAAGGAGCAAGTCCCATCACTTTGTATTCTGCTGAATTAACTCGAAAACCGGTGTAATAAGTAAATGCAGAATATAAGAGCCCAAGCGAATGAGGAAACTTGATCTCAGAATGAATACGAACTTGGTTCTTATTTCCAACACCGAAACTAGTGGTCGTCCACTCACCCGCACCGTCCGCAGTCAAAAATGCAGCCCGCTTGAAAGGTGACGGAAAAAAAGCGGCGGCGGCATGGGATTCATGATGTTCCGGATACAAAATCTAACCGTCATACCCTAGTTCTTTGC
>JACQQN010000138.1 GCA_016206995.1 Candidatus Omnitrophota bacterium
ATGATTTATAAAGATTATGTTTTAAAAAATAAGAGTCGCTCTTAAGACGAGCCCTTAGCCAACATTCAAAACTTTGGAGAAAAAGGAGAGTCATCATGGCGCAAAATCAACGGAAGCTAATGCGGGTTTTTACAGCACATCCTCCGCAAAGATATTTTCTAATTCTTGAGTTTGGGATTCTGCTTGGTACGCTTGTTTTTTTATTCGCGTTGATTATGTCCTCGCTGACTGAAAGTATTGGAGCTGCTTATCTTGCTGCACGGTCGGCGGATCAGTTTAATTCAATGGCGGATGGAATCGTCACCGCACTCTTTATTAAGATTGTGATCCTTTTTGTCGTTGTGTTTTTGTTGAATGCTATTTTGAATTTATTGATGCTTGATCGAATGACAGGACCTCTTGTCCGTGTTCAAAGAATTTTGGAAGAAATCGGGAAAGGGAAAATTTCAGATTCTAATTTCACGATTCGAGATGGAGATTATCCAGTGCCTCTCGCCCGAGCACTTTCGAAAGCATTGGGTTATTTGAAGCATTTGCAGGCTGCGAAATAACTGTCATTTCCCCTTGTTTGTTCTATGATGTCATGAATCATGAAGACGACAGTTGCTGGAAGCTATCCCAAGATAGGTGATCTGACCGAAGAACAGAAGTTAAGGCATGCGCTTCATCAGTTTGATCGTCACGAAATTTCAGAAGAGAATCTTCAAGCCGTTCAAGAGGAAGTAACCCGCGAAGTCATTCAAGAACAAATTGATTCAGGGATCGATCTTGTGACGGATGGGTTGATTCGCTGGGATGACCCACTTACTTATCAAGCGGGGAAAATCCTTGGATTTAAGACCACCGGATTAACTCGCTATTTTGATACCAATACGTTTTATCGCGAGCCCATTGTAGCAACCCGCCTTGAATCCCGAAAACCACTTCTTGCAAGCGATTACCAATTTGCTGCATCGGTCAGTCAAAAACCCGTGAAAGCCGTGATGACCGGTCCTTATACGCTCGCCAAGCTTTCAAAAAATGAGTTTTACCGAAATCTTGCCCAGCTTGCTTATGATCTCGCCTATATTTTTCACCAAGAGGCGATTTTCCTCGAGGAGGCGGGTTGCTCTGTGATCCAGTTTGATGAGCCCGCAATTCTTCACCATCCACAAGATTGGCAATTATTCTTACGGGTTTACGAAGTGGTTACCACAGGCCTTTCAAAAGCAGAGAAAGTTTTATTTTTGAATTTTGGAAATTTGGGCGAGCTCTATCCCAAAATTTGCAATATCCAAGTGGATACGATTGGTTGTGAACTGACGAAAGATCATCCTAACTGGAAAATTTTGAAATCAGCTTCTTTCACTAAGAGGTTAATGGCAGGTTTGATTGATGCGCGCAATACAAAAATGGAAACGGAAGAAGAAATTTTAGAGATCGTGCATCATCTTTCAGAAATAGTTCCACTCGAAAAAGTTTCTCTAGCACCAAGCCATGGCCTTGAGTTTTTGCCGAGAAGCGTTGCGCGGAAGAAGCTCACTCTTCTTGCAAAAGTAGCAAAGTCCTATCAAGAAACGAAGGTATCCTAGTATGTTTTTACCGACGACCAGTGTTGGAAGTTTGCCGAAACCTGATTATTTGGTGGAGGCACGCTCGAAATTTTCGAAAAAACAAACAACAAGAGAAGAACTTGCGGAATTAGAAAAACGTGCGACCAAAGAATGGATTGAATTTCAAGAGGAAATCGGAATCGATATTTTAGTTGATGGCGAAATGTATCGCGGTGATATGGTGACTTATTTTGCTGAAAACCTTGACGGGTTTGCCATCAGCGGTTTGGTTCGTTCCTATGGAAATCGTTATTACAAGAAGCCAATTGCGGTTCATGACATCAAACGTTTGAGGCCGATTACCGTTGAATGGTATCAATACGCACAAAGTTTGACGAAAAAACCCGTCAAAGGCATGCTAACGGGGCCTTACACAATCATGGATTGGTCGTTTAATGAACATTACGAATCGCGCCGTGACTTTTGTTTGAAGGTTGCGGAGATCGTTCATGAAGAAGCAGTTGATCTTGAAAAAGCAGGAGCTGCTTACATCCAAATTGACGAACCCGCCATTTCAGCGCGGCCCGAGGAGCTGGATCTTGCAATTGAAGCCATAGGAATCGCGACGCAGGGAATCAAAGCAAAAACGCTTACCCACATTTGTTACGGAAATTTCTCAAAAATTTACCCAAGAATGCTTTCCATTCCAGTTGACCAAATTGACCTGGAGCTTTCAAACAGCCATTTCGAAATGTTTAAGCTTTTCTCAAAATATCCTTTTACCAAAGAAATTGGACTTGGTGTTGTGGATGTCCATCGGCATACCATTGAAACCAAAGAAGAAGTAGTGACGCGGATCGAAAAAGCGCTCGGTGTTTTTCCAACGGCTTTGAAGATTTATGTGGATCCCGATTGCGGTTTGAAGACCCGGACGGTAGATGAAGCTAAAGCGAAACTCCGCGTGTGCGTTGAAGCGGCAAAAGAAGTCCGCGAAATTCTTTCTGATCGTTATGGCCCTGCGAAGTCCCAGTCAAGCGAACCCACACTTTCTTAAGTTTTTTCATAAAACTCAAAGATAAACCAGCCATTTTAAGGTGGTTTCTATGAAATCAAAGTTTTCGCTTTTCTTGCTTTTTAAGGGGCTTCCATATATACTAACCACCTTTCAGCGGAGCAAAACCTAAATCTATGCAATCACTTAAGATAGGCCTGTTGGGGCTTGGTAATATCGGAAGCGGTGTTTATTCACTCATCCGAAGAAAACGAAACCTAGTTACTTCACGGAGCGGTGTCTCACTCGAGCTTGTCCGGATTGCGGACAAGAGGACAAAATTCCCATTTGCGGTACCAAAAACGCTTTTAACAAAAGACGCACGCTCCGTCCTGCGCGATCCACAGATCGATACCGTGATTGAATTGATTGGCGGGATCCATCCGGCGCTGGAATTTGTTCTGGAAGCGTTCCGAAACGGAAAAGATGTGGTGACCGCAAATAAAGCGCTTCTCGCGGAATGTGGCGAGCAGATTTTTAGAACTGCAGAAAAATATGGCCGCCAGATTTTTTTTGAAGCAAGCGTAGGCGGCGGAATTCCAATTATTCAAGCGCTTCGAGAAGGGCTTGTTAGTAATCAAGTCCAGTCGATTCATTCAATTATCAATGGAACTTGTAATTTTATTTTGAGCGAAATGTCTGAGCGGCACATTGATTTTAATGTTGCTTTGAAGCAGGCTCAAGCAAAGGGTTATGCGGAAGCCAACCCCAAACTTGATATCGAGGGAATTGATGCTGCTCACAAAATCACGATCCTTGCGAGTCTTGCGTTTGGGAAACTTGCACGATTTCAGGACGTTTATGCGGAAGGCATTGCCCAAATTAGGAGCGAAGATATCGCATTTGCTGATGAATTTGGTTACCGAATCAAGTTGCTTGCAATTGTTAAAAAAGTAACGGACGGTGTTGAAACGCGCGTGCAGCCGACGCTGGTCCCAAAAAATCATCTCCTCGCAAATGTAGGCGGTTCATTTAATGCCATTTTAGTTCGTACGGATGAGGCGGGAGACCTTCTTTTTTATGGCCGTGGGGCGGGGCAGAAACCAACAGCGAGTGCAGTGGTGGGTGATTTAGTTGCGCTTGCGAAGTCGCGGAGCGGGGAAGTAAAACCGCGCACCTCGTTTCCGAAAGGAAGACTTAAAATCAAAGGGATTTCATCTATTTTGTCGCGCTATTATTTTCGGTTTCACGTCGTTGATCGGCCAGGCGTGCTTGCGCAAATTTCGAGTGTGCTTGGGAAGTATCAGATCAGTATTTCGGATGTCATTCAAAAAGAGTGGCGGGTAGGCAGCGTGGTGCCGCTCATTTTACTGACGCATGCCGCGCATGAAGAGGCCGTTCGAAAAGCAGTGAAGGTGATTGACCAACTTTCTATTATTCGCGGGAAAAGCCAAGTACTGCGGATTGAGGAGTAAATCGATGGTTTTGAAAAGAGTTCCTGTCAGAAAAATTGGTGTGATTGAGCGGTACCAAGAATTTCTTCCGGTCTCTGAGAAAACACCCATCATTTCTTTAAATGAAGGCAACACACCCCTCATTTTAGCGGAAGCTCTTCCAGCGGAGTTAGGTCTCAAAAACGTTCGAATTTATTTTAAATTTGAAGGACTCAATCCGACCGGTTCTTTTAAAGACCGCGGGATGACCATGGCGGTTTCGAAGGCGCTTGAGGAGGGAGCAAAAGCCATTATTTGCGCGTCAACGGGAAATACAGCTGCTTCTGCCGCCGCGTTTGCTTCAAGGTGCGGTTTGAAATGTGTGGTTTTAATTCCAGAAGGAAAAATTGCGAAAGGGAAACTCTTGCAAGCGTATCGCTATGGTGCGAAGGTTGTCACCATTAAAGGAAATTTTGATCAAGCGCTCACTGTCGTGAAAGAAGCTGGCGCGAAATACCCAATTAAAATTGTCAATTCCATCAATCCATTTCGAATTGAAGGCCAAAAAACAGCGGCCTTTGAAATTTGCGATGATTTGGGCGATGCGCCGGAATATCATGCGATCCCAGTTGGCAATGCAGGCAACATTACGGCTTATTGGCGCGGCTATAAGGAATATAAAAAGGCGAATAAATCCGAGACGCTTCCGGTCATGCTTGGTTTCCAAGCGGCGGGTTCTGCGCCAATTGTTTTAAATCATGTTGTGGAAAAGCCCGAGACGATTGCAACCGCCATTCGGATTGGAAATCCTGCGAGTTGGAAAGGGGCTCTTGAAGCGCGTGATGAATCAGGCGGTTTGATTGACAGCGTGACAGATGAAGAAATCACATGGGCTTATAAGTTTATTGCAGAACGCGAAGGCGTTTTTGCAGAGCCGGCGTCAGCTGCTGCGGTGGCAGGCGTTAAGAAGCTTGCAAAAAAAAATTATTTCAAGGAAGGTGCTCGGATTGTTTGTACTTTAACGGGATCTGGTTTGAAAGACCCGGATTTTGCATTAAGTTTCGATGATAAAATAGTTTTAGTAGAACCCACGGTGGACGCCGTGATGAAAGTTGTCAATGGGTGAACAATGAAATATATCGTGGTTGTAATTGATGGAATGAGTGACCACCCGTGTGAAGAGTTGGGTGGAAAAACGCCGCTTGAAGTTTCAAAAATTCCGAATTTGCATTACTTTACAAAAAGCGGAAAAGTAGGAAATGTTTCTTATATTTCGGAGCGTATGGAACCGACCTCGGCACTTGCGTCTCTTTCGCTTTTTGGCCACAATCCAAAAGATCACCCGGTAGGGCTCGGGCCGCTTGAGGCAGCTAATCTTGAAGTGAAGCTTGAAGATAACGAAGTTGCGTTTCGATTGAATTTTGTAACGGAATCTCAAGGCGTTTTGGCGGATGATACTGCGGGAAATATTACCACGAAAGAAGCGAAGGCGCTCATTGCTTACCTCAACAAACAACTTTCGAGCGAATTTGTAAAATTCTTTCCAGGGACAGGTTATCGCCACATTGCTGTGATTAAAGACGCAAAAGGGTTTGACGCACTTTCTGCACATTGTTTTCCACCTGAGCAAGTGATTGGCGAGAAGATAGAAAGCCACCTGCCGTCTGGAGCGGGTGCTGAGCTGATTAAAAAATTAATGTATGACACAAAACTTTTGTTGGATCAGCACGAAATCAATCACGTGAGAATTGATCTTAAGGAAAATCCAGCGAACATGATTTGGCTTTGGGCGCAGGGTGCGAAGCCAAAGCTTGCTAAATTTTCGGAACGTTTTGGAGGTATCTCGGGCGCCATGATTTCTGTGGATGACCACATGAAGGGCCTCGCGCGGCTGATGGGGCTTACAGTGGTTGATTTTCCTGTAGATTCTGAGATGGCGTATGAAACGGTTGCGGATTCCATGTTTGAAGTTCTTAAAGAAAAAGACTTTGTTTGCGTTCACATCCGATCATGCGATGAAGCCTCGCGGGCGGGAAATTTGAAGAAGAAAATCTCATCTCTCGAGGCAATTGATTACTATGTCATTAGCGCTTTAAAAGCCCATTATGAAAGTGAAAAAGAAATGCGGATTTTAATTACTTCTTTTTTGCCAACACCGTGGAAAACAAAAACATATGTGCGTGAATCCGTCCCGTTCATTGTGGCCGGGAAAAACGTGGTGTCTGATGAGATTGAAAAATTCTCTGAAGCAACTGCAAAACTTTCAAGTCTTAGATTCAAAGATGGCTTTAAACTTACAGATTATCTGATCACCGGGACAGAATAAATTGTAGGGGCGACCCCCTGTGGTCGCCCGAGATCAATTCAAGCGGGCAGGCGCGGGGGCCTGCCCCCTACAGATAAAGAATTTAATCCAATGGCCTTAATTGTTCAAAAATATGGTGGCAGTTCAGTTGCCAATGCCGAGCGCATTCAAAATGTCGCAAAGCGTGTTGTTGAAACGAAACGTAAAGGGAATAAGCTGGTTGTTGTTGTTTCCGCGCTGGGCGATACGACTGACGAATTGGTTGATTTAGCACATCAAATCACACCGTCGCCGAACAGCCGTGAAATGGACATGCTTCTTTCAACCGGCGAACAGATTTCCGTAGCGCTTCTTGCGATGGCGATTCATCAATTGGGCGAGAAGGCGATTTCGTTTACAGGGCCACAAGTGGGAATTATTACGGATCTGACGCATACGAAAGCAAAAATTCTTGATATCAACACAACACGAATCAACCAAGCGCTTCGAGAAGGAAATATTGTCATTGTTGCCGGGTTTCAGGGGAAGGCAATCAACGAAGAAATCACAACGCTGGGCCGTGGAGGTTCCGATTTAACAGCAGTTGCGCTCGCCAAGGCAATACGTGCAAAGCGATGCGAAATTTATACAGACGTCGACGGCATTTACACGGCAGACCCACGCGTGGTACCAGATGCCAAGCGGATCGATGTGATCAGTTATGATGAGATTTTAGAGCTTGCGGCGCTTGGTGCTAAAGTGATGCAATCGCGTTCAATCGAAGTTGGAAAAAAGTTTAATGTGCCAATTTGGGTAAAATCAAGCTTGTTGAAACACTCGAATGGAACTTTAATTACAAAGGAGAGTAAATCCATGGAAGAAGCGTTGGTGAGTGGCGTTGCACTCAATGAGGATGAAGCCAAGATCACAATTTTTGAGGTACCCGACAAACCCGGCGTCGCCGCAAAAATTTTTAAGATTTTGGCAGATAATAAAATTAATGTCGACATGATCATTCAAAACAAGACACAAACTAAAACAACGGATATTTCGTTTACCGTTTATAAAAGCGAACTTGACGCAGCTCTTCAAGCAATCGAAAAAGCACGTAAAGCCGTCCAGGCGTCGCACACTGCTTGTGATAAGAATATTTCGAAAGTGAGCGTGGTGGGTGTTGGCATGAAATCGCATTCCGGAGTTGCGTCGACGATGTTTGACGCACTTGCAAAAAAGAAAATCAATATTGAAATGATCTCGACATCAGAAATCAAAATTTCAGTTGTCGTTCATGCAAATAAAGGAAAAGAAGCAGTTAAGGTTTTGCATCACGCGTTTCAATTAGGAAAGAAATGAAGAAAATCGAGATTTACGACACAACGTTAAGAGACGGCACACAAGGAGAGGGAATTAGCCTTTCGCTGGGCGATAAGCTTTTGCTTGCGAAGCGGCTGGATGCTTTTGGTGTGGATTACATCGAAGGCGGTTGGCCCGGTTCCAACCCGAAGGATATGGCATTTTTTAAAGAATCGAAGAAAATCAAATTCAAACATGCCAAAGTTGCTGCATTTGGTTCGACAAGGCGTGCTCATGTTAAAGTGGCGAGCGATGACCAAGTCAAGCTTCTGTTGGAAGCGCAAACCAAAGTCATCACCATTTTTGGAAAAAGTTGGGATTTTCACGTTCAAGAAGTATTTAAAACTTCGCTGAAAGAAAACTTAGTGATGATTCGCGATACTGTTGACTTTTTAAAATTGAAAAAACGTTACGTCATTTATGACGCAGAACATTTCTTTGATGGGTTTCACGAAAATCCCGAATATGCCATTCAAACCATCCGTGAAGCCGCCAAAGCAGGTGCCGACCTTATCTGTCTCTGTGATACCAACGGGGGAGGCACGCCGCATCAAATTGCGGTTGCCGTGAAGCGGGCCCGAAAAGCTGTTCGAACCCCTCTTGGCGTTCATTGTCATAACGATGGCGACTTAGCAGTTGCGAATTCCATTGCAGCAGTCAACCATGGAGCGATTCAAGTTCAGGGGACGATCAACGGCTATGGCGAACGCTGCGGAAACGCCAATCTCACAAGCATCGTTCCAGTTTTGCAATTAAAACTTGGTCTTCGCGTGGTTTCTGATAAGAAGTTGAAAGAACTTACGGAACTTTCTCATTATGTTGCGGAAGTTTGCAACATGCCGATCGAAAATAACCAACCGTTTACCGGCCAGTCGGCGTTTGCTCATAAAGGCGGAGTCCACGTAAATGCCATGATGAAAAACCGAAAGACATACGAACACATCAATCCTGTTGCAATTGGCAATCATACCCGTTTCCTTGTGTCTGAATTGAGCGGGAAATCAAACGTGCTTCTGAAGTCAGAAGAGCTTCACCTCGGGCTTTCGAAGGATC
>JACQQN010000129.1 GCA_016206995.1 Candidatus Omnitrophota bacterium
ATGGTGAAAAGTCTTCTTGAGGAAAATGATGAAGTACCCATGTGGCTTCACGATACGAATCAGCTTGTTAAGGTAAAACTTCGTGCTTCTGCACGTTCCGAATTGCGGACAACAACCGACCAAGCAGAAGGGCTGACGAAACTTTTTGAAAATCAAATTCAGTACGCGAAAGAACAACATGCCGTGAGTCCTAACCGGCGGGGAGAGGCGCGGCTTGATTTACTTGAACCGATTGAGCTTGGTTGGGCTCGCCATGATGCGTTGCTTGCTCAATTTCAAAATCCAGATGTCCAAGATCTAGCTAAAAAATGGAAACTCATGAAAAACTGGCCAATGTCTGACTCTGCTCGAGCATTACTGGAAGAATTGCAGCGGCGCCGGATTGACTACTATGTTGAGCAAAGCATCCCTAAAAATCCCGAAGAGCTAGCTCAGCATTCAATTAATGCAAATTTAAGGTTCGTCATTAATGAAATATTAAAAAATGCTTTTGATGCTTATGCGATGGCTAATAAAGAAGGGCCTATTTGGATGCGCATTCTTGAAGATTCAAATAGAAATCAAATAATTATTGAAATTTCAGATAACGGAATTGGAATTGAAGAAGTTGTAAACGAACCTGGCACGATTCGTGTTTATCCTAAGGCACGTGACATGGAGGATGAGGATATTATTTCAGTGCGAGAAGGCGCCCTTCAGATTGGTCTTTTGTGGTCAAAATTAGCTGCCGAACTTCATGGAGGTTCTTTAGAGGTTTTACCCAATTTCTATGATGGTTATGAAACCACCGTGAGAATTGCACTTCCTTCCACAGAAGTTACATTCAAGAAGCTGTCAGCGGGCGAACCGGGTGCTCGGAAATCTTCGGTCGATGACATGTTTGCTGAAAAAGTTAACCTGGAAATCACGCCACCCCCGCAAGCTGACGAAGGTGACCTGAGTGCTTTTCTTGGGAAATTGGATGACGGGAAAAGATATTTAATCATTCGCAATGCCACAAAAAATATCCGGGAAGGGTTTGTACGCATTCCAAAAAGTGGATTGGAACGTTTTGCCCCAAGACTTGCCCACGTCATTTCTGAGACAGATACCTCCTCTTGGGATTTTGCATTGACTGATATTCTTGGTGCGACGCAGGAATTTGTGCATCATAAAAATGTTCGTTATCAAAATGGTGTCTTAGAAATTTATTTCCGATTAAGTCCAGGCCAAACACACATGTGGCAGCTTGCAAGTCTCGATTTGCATTTAACAAGTGATCGCCCTCATACGCTTCCACCGACACGCCTTTTGGTTTTACCGGACCGGCAAAAGATTACGGTGGAGCAGTCACTTTTTATTGAATCGGCAAATGTAGGACTTGCGTTTGCATTTTTAGCGAAGACAGGAAATGGAACGCGCTATCTGGTTGTTCGCAATGCTTCTCCCGCAGTTCGTGAGGGGTCAATGGTAATCCCTTATGATGCGGTTAGAGAGATCCATCCCAGCTTTGATGAATCAGCCACTACCAATGAAACTCGCGGTAATTTTTCTTTACAAGATTCCTTTACAGATAAAACCCAAGGTTTTTATTCCGGAGAAAATGTGAATCGATATGGTCCGATTCTGAAAATTTATTTCAAACTTGGTCCACGCGAGTCCCATTATTTTCTTTTGAGTAGCGTGAAGAACGGCATTAATCGTAACCAGCGATCCGAATTGCGAATGGCTTTATTTGCGGAAGATATGCGCGTGAAGGAATTGATTGAAACTATTCGGTCTCATTGGGATGAAATTGTTCGAGAAGGCGCCTTTGTATTTGATGTGGATGGTACTTTAGTTCCAAAAATTCCGGGTTGGACACTTGCGGATGATCCCGAGCTTTTAGGGTTGATGATTGACTTATTGAATCATGGAGTCCGAATTGGTTTCGTCTCAGGTAGTTCAGAGCGCCATTTGATGAATGTCGTTATTAATCCGCTTCAAAAGGCGCAAGCGGAAATAGGAAGGAAGGATTTATTAACCGGTGTGACGTTTTATGTCAGTGGGGGTGCCAAGAAGTTCATTTTTGATGACAATGGAGTTGCTCTGCCTGACAAGACTTATAATCAAGCAAACGCGTTATCTCTTGGAGATGTTAAAGTTTTTCGAGACGAACTTGAAAAATTTGCGGTGGAAAGATTTAGTTTAGAATCAAGTGAAATTGAAGGATGGAAGGAGTTTGCAAGGCGCCAGTACCCCGGAATCGCTTTGAATATGTCGTGGAGCAGAGGAAGGAAATGGCGGCCTGTCCAAGTTGCTGATGAACAAATTGAAGCGATGAAAAGCCGAAGGAAAGGAATTGTCACTTTCCCTTGGATTGAGCTTCGCGGTAGCGATGGAGACCATATTGCAAGTTTTACTATTCGGCCAATGCCAAAAGAGCCAAAGGATGTTCGTGACGAATTAATTAAGCGCATCAAGAAAGCGCTTGGAGATAGGGTAAGTGACTTTGAGATTCAAAAGGGCGGCTCTTCATCAATTGACGTGACGTCAGCAAAAGTGAATAAAGTAGTTGCGTTGGGCGATTTCATTCAAACGACACATGTTGATCCAAATCGGATTTATTTCTTGGGAGATGAGTTTCTTGATAAAGGCGGCGATGAACCGATAGCCCGATATTTTCCAGATATCCAAACCC
>JACQQN010000126.1 GCA_016206995.1 Candidatus Omnitrophota bacterium
ACTCACAGCGTCAACCGTCGTGAATGTCCCCTATTTCCACATTCACTATCCGCAATACGCTCTACGCTACGCGCTTTTTGAGGGGGGATTCTTTTGCGAGGCCGTGTTCGGTTTCAAGTTTTCGGATTTCGTCTCGGAGTTTGGCTGCTTTTTCGAAATCAAGCGCACTCGAAGCACGTTCCATCCGGTCATAAAGATAAGCAATGTAAGACTTAATTTCGTGCTCTTGTTTGTTTTCGCCAACGACTTCAAGTGTGTAATCTTCGGCTCGCTTCCATTTCTCGATTCCCTCTCGGATTTCTTTCTGGATCGACTTGGGCGTAATGCCATGCGCTTGGTTGAACTTTTCTTGAAGCTCGCGGCGCCTTTTTGTTTCTTCGATCGCGCGTTTCATGGAATCTGTCACTTTATCGGCATACATAATCACATATCCATTCACGTGGCGTGCCGCGCGGCCTGCAATCTGAATCAGAGAAACATCGCTTCTCAAAAACCCTTCTTTATCAGCATCTAAAATCACGACGAGCGAGACTTCTGGAAGATCAAGTCCTTCCCTTAATAAATTAATTCCAATGATACAATCGTACTTTTGGAGCCGAAGGTCACGCAAAATTTCAACGCGTTCAAACGCATCGAACTCCGAATGAAGATAATTCACTTTGATTCCAATTTCTTTTAAGTAGCGGCTGAGGTCTTCCGCCATTCGTTTCGTAAGTGTTGTGACAAGAACGCGTTCTTTCTGTGCGGAGCGCGCTTTGATTTCCCCAATTAAATCATCAATTTGCCCTTCTGTTTTCCGAACATCAATTTTTGGATCTGTCAGGCCAGTTGGACGAATGATTTGTTCGACGATTTTGTCAGTCCTTTCCATTTCATAAGGGCCAGGCGTTGCCGAGACGTAAACCATCTGCCCAATCATCCGTTCAAACTCTGCAAAATTAAGGGGCCGGTTGTCGAGCGCGGAAGGAAGCCGGAAACCATGTTCGATCAGAACTTTCTTTCGAGCCTGGTCACCATTGTACATTCCGCGAATTTGAGGCATCGTTTGATGTGATTCGTCAATCATCACCAAAAACCCTTTAGGCATGTAATCAATAAAGGTGTATGGTTTAGATCCCGGCGCACGGGCCGAGAGATGTCTTGAATAATTCTCAATTCCCGAGCAGTAACCCACTTCTTTGAGCATCTCAAGATCATAGCGCGTCCGCGATTCAAGGCGCTTTGCTTCAAGATCTTTGCCACGTTTGATTAATTCCCGAATGTGTTCCGTCAGTTCCGCTTCAATGGCTTTCATCGCATCACGAAGCCGTTCGTTTGATGTCACAAAGTGTTTCGCAGGATAGATGGTGAGTTTTTGAAGTGATTGGATTTCTCGATAATCTTGGGCCTCAAGAAGCACAATTGACTCAACTCTATTTCCTTTAAACTGAACTCGATAAGGCTGCTCGGTGTACGACGGAAAAACGTCTACCACATCACCGCGTGCTCGGATAAAACCACGTTTAAATTCTGTTTCCTTCCGGTCATATTGAATTTGAATGAGTGATTTTAAGAATTCATCTCGGTTTAACGTCTGGCCGGTTTCAATTTGGACAAGCATTCCCTGCCAATCTTCAGGCGCCCCTAATCCATAAATACAGGAGACGCTTGCCACCACAATCACATCTTCGCGTGACAAAACAGAGCTTGTGGCGGAAAGCCGCAGCCGGTCAAGGTCGTCATTAATAGAAGCATCCTTTTCTATATAAGTATCTGTCTGGGGAATGTAGGCTTCAGGCTGGTAATAATCATAATAGGAAACGAAATACTCTACTGCATTCTCAGGAAAGAATTCTTTAAACTCGCTATAAAGCTGCGCGGCAAGGGTTTTGTTGTGAGAAATAACAAGCGTTGGGCGGCTAATTCGCTCAATCACATTTGCCATTGTAAATGTCTTCCCGGAACCCGTCACGCCAATCAAAACTTGTTCTTTTTTATTTTCAAGGATGCCTTTGACAAGTTTCTCGATGGCCTGCGGCTGGTCGCCTTCGGGTTTCATTTTGGAGATGAGTTTGAAAGAAGATGGTGACATGTCAATATTATAACGTTTGTAGGGGCAGGCCCCTGCGCCTGCCCATGGACACGGGCGACCACAGGGGGTCGCCCCTACGAACAAATTTATGTGTTTCTGTTCTTTCCGTGAAACCCTGCTTTCTCAAGACCTTTTTGAATATATGGATTTTTCATAAAGAGGCGCCAAATCAGTCCTGTCCGGTAATTCTCAATGGAAATTAAAATCGGCCCCTCATCCAAACCTAAATATTCGTTTGAAAACCATTTTCGTTTGGGATTGAAAGCATCTTTGAATCCATATTGACCCCAAACACTCTCGCCATAATTCTCGCGGATATCCTTCAGCGCAGCAATGGCAAGTGCTGGCGTAAACATCACAGAACCTCCAGCGGCTGTCGGCGCAATAGTCCCGTCATTTGCAACTGGAACCAATGAAACCAGAGGCGGAGCTCCATAAGCTTTA
>JACQQN010000125.1 GCA_016206995.1 Candidatus Omnitrophota bacterium
AAGAACATTCGTTTAAGAAAATTATTATTGTTGTGATTCTAACTATTACTTCTCTCCTCGTGTTAGATAATAGAAGCATGGCTTCAGATAAGAGAGAAAACGTTCGCAAGAAACCAATCCCTCCTATCACCGACATTGTACCATGGGAAAAAGGCACTCATTGTGAAAATGGTGCCTGTGTGGCTGGTGGGGCTTTCAGGCAATGTGAAAACGATTGGAATTGTCGGCATACCGAATGTAATTATTTTAATTGCGTGTGGCTCCCATTTCCAGGAGCGAATCGGTGTGACGGAGAAGATCCCGATAGAGATTGTTCATATAACGTATGCAAGGGTCTTGTTTGTAAAACCGAGTTGGGTGAAGGTGGAGATCAATGTCAGGAAGATGCAGATTGTGGCGGTCACCGAGAATGTCAAAATGGGCAGTGCGTTGCTTTGCCCGGACCACCTGTGCCTGGCCAAATTGAGTGCTTTCTCGATGATGATTGTCTTGGCTACAACAAGTGTGAAAACGATATGTGCATTCAAAAAGGCGGCGAAGGTGAAAGTGATTGTTCCAACCCTGGTGGAGCATGCCTACACCTGGAATGTTTAGGCCCACTTTGTATAGAAGTCGAAGGGCCTGGAACAAATGACTGTGACATAGGAGACCCAAAACGGGATTGCCAACATCTTGTGTGCAACCCGTCAGGAGAACTTGGTTGTGTTCCAGTAGAAGGCGAAGGAGAAGATGAGTGCAATAATGATCCTCAATGTCATTCACATACAGAATGCGTGCAAGAAGATTATGGATCTTTTTGTAAAGCGATAGAAGGCCCGGGACCCACGGATTGTACAAGCCATGAAGACTGCTGGGACTATGTTTGTAACGATGATGGATTTTGTGAAAAGGGTCCCTCTGGTCAATCATGTACGTCAAATGCCGATTGCAGTTTTGATGCCTGTAATGCAGATGGATATTGCGCTCCCGGTGGACATCCTCCGCAACTTCCTTGTGATAGTCCGGCTGATTGCGCTCCCAAAACCTGTATGGGAATGTTCTGCGGACAAATGCCTGGAATGCCGCCTGGCTGGCCCACTTGCAATAATATTAACGATTGTAGTCACATGGATTGTGTTAATCAGGCTTGTATTCGCGTTTTTGGCGGTGACGCAGATAAATGCCAGGGTGAACAAGACTGTCAAGATGTTGTTGTAATGATTGACACGGACAAAGACGAAGTTGATCTAACAATCGAAGACCATATCAAACCATCAGGAGATGGCAGAAAGGGTCTTCCAACACTACCACCAGATCAATTGAAACGCGCAAAAATAGCACTCGGTGAAGGAGAAAATGTTTCGATTGGCTCTGCCGATGCACTAGTCAAAATGGTTACTTTCTTAGATTTGAGTTGTGGAATGTGCAAGCATTGGCTGCGCGACACTTGGCCGCAAATTAAAACACGATATGTCAAATTAAATAAAGTTCAAGTCATCTTCCGAAATTTCCCGCTTGGACTGTCACAAAAATCCATTGAAAAAGCAATGGCTGCCGAATGTGCCGCCAAACAGGGACAATATTTAGAATTTATCGATTGGATGTATGCCATAAAAGAAGACCAAAGTAAAACTATGTCCCAATACGCGAGCATCCTCAAAGATCCGAATGCTTTCCTGAGCTGCCTTGAACATCAAGATCCCTACCACCAAATTATGGAAGACGTTCAAGCAGGCAATGAACTCGGCGTTAAGGGGACGCCTTTCTTTTACATCAATGGAACTGAATTGCGCGGAGCACAACCTTTTCAAGAATTTGCCAAAGTGATCGAGCAAGAACTCCGAAAGAGTCGAAACGCCGAGAAATCCTAATTTTCTGCTGCAGGCAAAATCGTGCTATCATGTCCCATGCGTACACATGCAGTTACAGAAAATAGCGCCTTGCTGAACTACCTCAGAAAGGCATTCCCACACATTACAAGAACAAAAACGAAAACCCTTCTAAAATCAGGCGTGATTTTTGTGAATGAGAGACCCATCACCCGCCATGATTTTTGCTTGAAGCGTGGAGACGAAATTCGCATTCAGCGCCGCCCTGTAGAAACCCACGTGGAATTTAAGCCTCGCCTCAGTTTTCCAATTGTCTATGAGGATGACGCCATCATCGTAATTGATAAACCAAATGGCCTTCTTACAATGGGGACCGACCGGATCAAAATACACACGGCTTATTATAAGGTCACTGACTATGTGAAATCAGCATCTGCCGGAAAGAACCGCATTTTCATTGTTCATCGGCTCGACCGAGATGCGTCAGGTTTGATTGTGTTTGCAAAAACAGAAAAAGCAAAAGAGTTCCTTCAAAAAAATTGGAAGCGCTTTGAGAAGAAGTACGTTGCGATTGTGCAGGGAACACTCAAAAAACCGGCAGGCACAATTGAAAGTTATTTAACCGAAGATAAATTTCAGAGAGTTTACAGCACGCGCAAATCTGGAAAGTCAAAATTCTCAGTCACACATTACCGTGTTCTTGAATCTTGGGGAAAGTTTTCTTTACTTGAAATTTCACTTGAAACCGGACGCAAAAATCAAATCCGTGTGCATTTAGCCGATATGGGGCACCCAATTGTCGGAGATGAAAAATATGGAAGTAAGTTAGATCCTATCAGACGGCTTGGGCTTCATGCTCATCAACTAAAGCTTGAGCATCCTGAAACCGGCAAACCAAAAACTTTCACAAGCCCACTTCCGCAGACTTTCTCCAAAAAACTCCTGGTCCAATAAACAATAAGCTGTTTCGCGCTGACTACTTCTGATGCTTGCAACAGGGCTTGAGCATCCACAATCCGAGGAGCGCAAAGACGACGGCTGCAACTCCGCTTAATGCCACGGGAACTACGAAGCTACTATTCACCACTACTTCTGCCTTCATGAGAAATCTGACCAGTTGAAGAATTGCAATTAAAAGAAATACACCGCCGGCTACTTTCGTTCGAATGTCTGTCATCTCGCACCTCCCCAAGGTTAAGCGTTCGCCTGTTGGTAACAATTAGTATTTTACATGAAAACCAATCTGGCGCTTAGGTTTTTCTTCTTTGATCAATTGCTTAATATAGCGGAACACAATTTCAAATTGGCGAGAAGATCTCTTTTCCAGTTGTTCCACTGTTTC
>JACQQN010000128.1 GCA_016206995.1 Candidatus Omnitrophota bacterium
GCGGTTGGTTTTTCGAAAGAATCTGGAATCCCGATCGCTCATGGATTTACGAGGAATCACTACATTGGCCGGACGTTTATCAACCCGACGCAGGAGTCCCGCACGTTCAAAGTAAAAATTAAGTTGAACCCCATCCGGGAAATTGTAAATGGAAAACGAATTGTGGTGGTAGATGATTCAATCGTTCGTGGCAACACGTCGAAATCGCGCGTCACACTTCTCAGACGAGCTGGCGCAAAAGAAGTTCATCTCCGAATTAGCTGTCCGCCGCATGTGTCGCCGTGTTTTTACGGGATTGATTTCCCATCAAAAAAAGAATTAATTGCGGCAAATCAAACACTTGAAGAGATTAAGAAATTTCTCGATGTCGACAGTCTCGGTTATTTAAGTGAAAATGGTTTGTTGAGCGCTGTTTCTTTTCCAAAAGAAAATTATTGCACGGCTTGTTTCACCGGTCGTTATCCAACCAAAATTCAAGATGAACTCGATAAATTCAAACTGGAGCGAAAGTGGGCGGAAAAAAGCGTGAAGTAACGTACCAAAAAGCGGGCGTCAATGTTGACAAGGGTAATGAATTTGTCAGACGGATCAAGCCGCTCGCCAAATCAACGAACGTTCCCGGGTTGGTGAGTGGGATTGGCGGATTTTCAGCGCTTTTTGACATCGGGGTACTTCATTACAAGCAGCCGCTGATTGTTTCGACAACAGATGGTGTCGGAACCAAGCTCGAGCTTGCACAACTGACAGGTATTCATGATACCGTTGGAATCGATCTTGTGGCCATGTGTGTTAACGACTTGGTGACCTGTGGCGCAAAACCGCTTTTTTTCCTCGACTATTTTGCAACGGGAAAATTAGAGCTTAAAGAGTCAGAAGCAATTATCCGCGGAATTGTTAAAGGTTGTTGTGAAGCAGGCTGTACGCTGACTGGTGGTGAAACAGCCGAGATGCCTGGTTTTTATGAAGCGAAGCAATATGACTTAGCGGGTTTTGCAATTGGTGCTGTTGAAAAGTCAAAAGTGATTGATGGAAAATCTGTGAAAAAAGGGGACTCGGTTTTAGGGCTCGCTTCCTCTGGATTCCACAGCAACGGTTTTTCACTCGTTCGGAAATTATATTCAAAATCTGAATTGAGCGGCGGGATCGGTAAAAAGTTTCTCACACCAACCCGCATTTATGTGAAGCCTATTTTGTCACTCATTAAGAAAGTTCATGTGAAAGCACTGGCGCACATTACGGGTGGTGGGTTTTATGACAATATTCCACGCGTTTTACCAAAGGGGCTTGGCGTATTAATTGATATGCGCAGTTGGGAGATCCCACCACTTTTTTGGCAGGTCATGGAACGAGGAAGCGTGAGTCTTAATGAAATGTTCCGCACATTTAATATGGGAATTGGCATGGTTGCTGTAGTGTCATCTCGAGATGTTTCGCAAGCAAAAAAGATTCTGAAAAGTTTTTCAATCAACGCGTTTGAAATTGGACAGATTGTGCCTCGCGAAGGAGTCGTCGTGTCATGAAAGTTCTTTTGATTGGAAGCGGTGGCCGTGAACATGTACTTGCATGGAAAATCGCTCAAAGCTCCGAGTGTGAGAAGCTTTATGTGGCTCCTGGAAATGCCGGAATTGCAAAGCTTGGTGAGTGCCTTTCAATTAAAGCGGAGGATATCGAAGAACTTCTCAAGTTTGTGAAGGAAAACAAAATTGACTTAACTGTGGTTGGCCCAGAACTTCCATTAGTGAATGGGTTGGTGAACCAATTTGAGTCGGAAGGGCTTCTTGTATTTGGTCCTACCAAAGAAGCTGCGCAGCTTGAAGGGAGCAAAATTTTTTCAAAGGAATTAATGCTAGAAAGTAAGGTGCCCACCGCGAGTTCTCAAGTTTTCAGCAATGTGAATGATGCAAAGCGTTACATCATTGAACAAGAGCCACCGATTGTTATCAAAGCAGATGGGCTTGCGGCAGGAAAGGGAGTTGTTATTGCGCATTCTTGTGAAGAAGGCATTGAAGCGGTTAACCGAATGATTGCAAAGCGAGTTTTTGGAGATGCGGGGAGCCGTGTTCTTATAGAAGAATGTTTAACAGGGGCCGAACTTTCAGTGCTGGTACTGACGGATGGCGAGACAGTAATTCCACTCGCAAGCTCTCAGGATCATAAACGTGCTTTCGACCAAGATGAAGGACCGAATACTGGCGGAATGGGGGCTTATTCACCATGTTCTTTGGTCGATGATGCAAAGCTCGAAGAAATTGTCCGCTTGACCGCCCAACCCATCATTCAAACCTTAAAGAAAAAAGGAATTATTTATCGTGGCGTTTTGTATGTTGGCATCATGATGACTCAAAAGGGCCCTTACGTTCTCGAGTACAACGTTCGGTTTGGAGACCCAGAAGCTCAAGCAGTTCTTCCGCGTCTCAAGACAGATCTTTTATCAATCCTTTTACAAATCGCGAAAGGAAAGCTTGAAACAAAAACATTGGAGTGGGATTCGCGCGCATGCATTACAGTAGTGATCGCCTCACAAGGATACCCGGGATCTTATACGACTGGTTTTCCAATTCTCGGCTTGGAAGAAGTTGCTTCTATGGGAGGCGTGATTCCATTTCATGCTGGCACCAAATTGAATGAGGAAGGTAAAACGGTGACGGCGGGCGGGCGAGTTCTGAGCATTTCAGCACTTGGTGCTACTTTACGCGATGCATATGAAATGGCTTATTGTGCCGTTAAAAGAATTTCATTTAAGAATGCTTTTTACCGCACGGATATCGGCCGGCAAGCACTTGCAACGAATTTTTCTATAAAGAATAGCAGGCATTCATAGGAGAGTGTTATGGAAGCAACTGTTTCAATTTTAATGGGTAGCGATTCGGATTTGGAAGTGATGCAGGAAGCTGCAAAAATTCTTGATTTCTTTCAGGTCGCTTATGACATGAAAGTTTTATCGGCACACCGGACTCCGGAACTTGTTTCCGAACATGTCAAGAACGCCCCAAAAAATGGTACCAAAATTTTTATCGCGGGAGCAGGTGGAGCAGCACACTTAGCCGGTACGATAGCTGCGAACACCACGCTTCCAGTAATTGGAATTCCAATCCAAACTCAATTATCGGGAGGTCTTGACTCTCTTCTTTCAACGGTTCAAATGCCAAGTGGAATTCCGGTGGCAACGGTTGCCGTTGGGAAAAGTGGTGCGCAGAATGCCGGAATTCTTGCTGTTCAAATTCTTGCGTTGAATGATTCTTCACTAACCAAGAAACTGAAGGCGCATAAAGAATCCTTAGTGAAAAGCGTTCAGGATAAAAACGAAAAACTGAAAAATCAATTGCGGAATCAATCTGGCAACCAATAAAGCTGTTGTGAAAACAACCATTATTAAATTAAATCCGGCAAGACCGGACATCGATTTAATTCGCCAAGCAGCTTCACTTGCCGCCGAAGGAAAAGTGATCGCGTTCCCAACCGAGACGGTTTACGGGATTGGTGCTTGCGCAAGCAAAGCGGACGCGATCCAGCGAATTTATGCATTGAAAAAGCGAAAAGCTGATAAACCACTTGCATATCACATTGCTGACCTGAGCTCCATTGAACGGTTGGGAGTGCGCACCTCAAAAGTTTTTCGTTTCTTTAAAAAACAATTTTGGCCTGGGCCTGTTACTTTTTTACTTTGGAATGAAAAAGAAGAAAAAATTGGTATCCGCTACCCCAAACATGAAGTTGCAAAGCGTTTGATCAGTCAGAGCGGAGAGGCCTGGCTCGCAACCAGCGCAAATTTGAGCGGCACGCCATCGCCCAGAACCGCTGAAGAAGTTTTGGATTCGTTTTCAGATCAAATCGATGTGGTGGTCGACGCGGGTCCCTGTTCTTATGCGGAAGATTCTACGATTGTTGATTTAACAGTCACGCCTCCTGTTCTGGTGCGGCGTGGTGCGCTTTCATCTCAAGTTGAAAGTGCAATTGCAGATGTCACTCGGGGACAATATCCGAGGAAGAAGATCCTATTTGTCTGTACTGGGAATACTTGCCGCTCTCCGATGGCGGAGGCATGGCTTCGGGCAGAGATTGAGAAAAAAGGTCTCGGAAAACAATTTGAAGTTAGTTCTTGCGGGATTATGGCGCGGGACGGAAGTTTCGTTTCTTCCGAAGTTGATTTTGTTTTGCGAAACGATGAAGTCGCGTTGGGTAATTTTAAAACACACGCTTGCCGACGCGAAGAAGTTCTCGAATCGGATCTCATTTTTGTGATGACAGAGGAACATTTTCAATTTATTGATTCGCTTTGTCCTGAAGCATCATCTAAAATGGTGGTGCTCAATATAGACGATCCTGTCGGCCTTAACATTCAAGCTTATGAAAAAAGTTATCAAGCCATTAAACGTAAAGTGTTAGAACATTGGGCGAAAGTAATTCAATGAAACCAAAACGAATTGCCATTGGGTGTGACCACCGAGGTTTTCCTCTTAAAAAGCAGTTGGTTGAATGGCTTCAAAAAGCAGGTTACGAAGTCAAAGATTTTGGAACTGACTCTGAAGCGTCCTGCGATTACCCGGACTTTGGGATTCGCGCTGCTTTGGCCGTCAAACAAGGTGAGTGCGATCAAGGTATTGTCATTTGTCACACCGGAACCGGCATGTCCATTTCAGCTAATAAAGTGAAAGGGGTTCGGGCGGCTTTGTGTGCAAGTCCAGAAGCGGCCGAGCTTGCGCGGCAGCATAACAATGCTAATGTACTTGCTTTGGGAGCGGGTTTTATCAAATTTGATCTTGCAAAAAAGATTTGTCTTAAGTGGCTTGAAACTGAGTTCGAAGGTGGCCGGCACGCACGGCGAATTCAGAAAATAGCAGATTACGAACAAAAAACTGATTAGAAAAGGAAAGCTGATGATGAAAACTAACGATCATGCCTTGAAAGCACTGCGCGAAACTGATCCCGAAATTTTTGAGGCAATCAGGCAGGAATGGAAGCGTCAAAACGATAACTTAGAAATGATTGCAAGTGAAAACTTTGTTTCGCTGGCTGTGCTTGAAGCTCAAGGTTCCGTGCTGACCAATAAATATGCGGAAGGATATCCGGGCAAGCGTTGGTACGGAGGCTGCGAGTACGTGGACATTTGCGAGCGGCTTGCGATTGATCGTGCAAAAGAGCTTTTTGGTGCAGAACACGTGAACGTGCAACCACACTCGGGAACGACCGCAAATATCGCGGTTTTCGTCGCACTTCTTTCGATGGGGGATAAGATTCTTGCTATGAATTTATCGCATGGCGGGCATTTATCGCACGGTCACAAGATGAACTTTTCGGGAAAATATTATGAAATCATTCCGTACGGTGTAAGCCAAACCACGGAACAAATTGATTACGACGAGCTTGAAAAATTGGCGGTGGCCCACAAACCACGCCTGATTTTAATGGGGGCATCCGCATACCCCCGCATCATTGATTTTAAACGCGGCCGGGATATTGCCGATAAAATTGGAGCGCTTCTTATGGTCGATATGGCGCATTTTGCAGGGCTCGTTGCCGCCGGAGTTCATCCCAGCCCAATTCCTTATGCTGACGTTGTAACAACAACGACGCACAAGACATTACGGGGACCGCGCGCTGGAATGATCTTATGTCGTGAAAAGTATGCAAAAGCCATTGATAGCACGGTTTTCCCAGGTGTTCAAGGCGGTCCGTTAATGCATGTGATAGCAGGAAAAGCAGTAGCGCTGAAAGAAGCGCTTAGCCCTGAATTTAAAACTTATCAGAAGCAAATTGTTGTGAATGCCAAGAAATTGGCAGCTGAATTGATTCGGCATGGGTTTCGTATTGTTTCGGGTGGGACAGACAACCATTTAATGTTAGTGGATGTAAAGAAAAAAGGATTTACAGGAAAAGAAGTCCAACATTTGCTTGATCGCGTCCGGATTACGGTCAATAAGAATATGATTCCATTTGACCAAGAATCTGCATTCAATACTTCCGGAATTCGGTTGGGAACACCTGCGATAACGACGCGGGGTATGGGGGAAGCTGAAATGGCGGAAATCGCAACGCTCATCCATCAAACTCTGAACGCGCCTCAAGATGAGAATAATTTGGAAGAAGTGAAGAGCCGCGTAGATTCTCTTACCAAACGGTTCCCGCTTTATCCCGGACTTTTTTAGTAAGTTAGGAGAAAAATGTTTTGTCCTTATTGCAAACATGACGATGATAAAGTAATTGATTCTCGCTCTTCAAATGAAGGGACGGTGATTCGCAGGCGGCGGGAATGCACCAAGTGTTCACGGCGTTATACAACGTACGAGCGCGTGGAAGAGGTTCCTCTTTTTGTGATTAAAAAAGATCAGCGCAGAGAGCTCTACGATCGAAAGAAAGTGCTTGCGGGAATTCACCGAGCGTTTGAGAAGCGTCCCGTTCCGGCAGAGTTACAGGAGCAAATTGTGACCGAATTGGAAAAAATGCTTGAAGAAAAATTTGAAAAGGAAGTGCCTTCACCCATCATTGGTGAATTTGTGATGGATAAACTTGCAAAAATTGATCAGGTAGCTTATGTTCGATTTGCGTCCGTTTATCGACAGTTTAAAGATATTAATCAATTTATGAAGGAGCTCCAAACACTCCTGAAGAAAAATTAAAGCTTTTTGGTTATTATTTTAGTGTGTTGACTTATTGCTTTCCAAAAAAGGATTGTGTTATCATAACGGCCCATTGGAGATGAGCATGAAATTTACAAAAATTGCAATCGTGTTGGTATTCCTATTAAGCGCTACCGCATTCACACTGACCGCTTTTCTTGCAACGATTCGTGAAAACGAAAAAGCAAAGCGGGTCGCTCTTGAAACAGTTCGTGTTCAACTTGAAGAAAAAATACAAATGCTTGATGATGAGAAACTTGATTTTAAGAAACAAGTAGATGCTTTGAATAAGGAACTTGAAGGAGCGACTGCATCCCTTAACGCGAACCGTTCGAGTTTTGAGCAACTTCGGAGCGAGCTTGAAGCAAAAAATAAAGTCATTGAGGAAAAGCAACATGACATTGATGAACTTGAGCGGGCCATTCAAATTTCACAGGAGCGAAATCAAGAACTCGAAGCGACTCTTGAAGCCATGGAAAGGTCACTCATGGAAATGAGGCGGGGGGATGTCGAGATTGGGTCCGAACCTGAATCTGTCGAAGAAAATAAAGACGCGACATCTGAAAAGCCGCCAGAAACGCTTCCAGCGGAGTCGCCTGCGGATGCGAAAAGAGTGACACTCGCAACAATTTCGGATGAGCAAAAAGAACCCGTCTATAACCCTTCGGTAGAAAAAATAATGCAAACGGAGCCTGAGCCGCAAGGTGAAACCAGCTTGTCTGTTTCAAAGATTAGCGATACCTCTTCAGGGCGAACGTCAGTTCCTACCTCTGGAACATCTCTGCAAGCGGGACGCGTTCTGCTTGTTAACCGAAAGTTTAACTTTGTCGTCATTAATGTAGGGTCAAAACAGGGTTTGAAAGTCGGTGATATTTTTATGATTTCAAATGGTACGGAAAAAATTTCAAAAGTTGAGGTTGAAAAACTTTATGACGATTTTGCTGCCGCAAAAATAGTTGATCAATTTGGGGAAGCTTCACTTTTAAAAGAGGGAAACCTCGTTACCCGCGCTTAAGATGGATTCCGCAGGAAAAAAGTTCCGAAAAGGCAGTCTCTGGCTTAATATTATGCTCACTCTAACCATTCTCGGCCTTCTCTTTTTGCTTGTCGTTCAACTTCAAGATCTGAGTCATTATATTGAGCACTAAATGAAAGTAATCTCTTACATTCCGAGTCGTTTCCAGACAGTGCGCGTCGTACGAATCATGTTTTTTTTGCTGGTATTGACGACGATTACATTTGCAGGATATGCAGCATCATCACTTGACAATCTTAAAGTGAAAACCCAGCTGGGAAATCTTGAAAAGCAATTGGCAGAGCTTGAGAAGTCACAAAATACAATGATTGCTACACAAGGTGAAATTATCGAAGATATTAGAAATCTGAAAGTTTGGGTAAACAAGCGACGATGAAAAATATTGCAAGAATCATATTTTCAAAATTAACCTGTTTCTTGGTTTTGATTATGCTGAGTGGTTTATGGTGGAATCCACTACTTTTTTCTGAAGAAGAAAATGCGATGTGCTCGGATGCACTTCTCATTCAAAAATTAACTGATTTAGAGAAGAAAATCGAGAAGGTTCAGCAAAATCAAAAATTAATTTCTGAGAAACACACAGAAATCAAATCAGAACTTACAAGTCTCCGAATTTGGATTAATAAAAGGCGTTAACTTTAGAGGCTAAAAACTCGCCCAATTGTTTCGTGGTATCGAATGAAATCATATATCAGTAAGCCCGCTCGAAAAATTTACGGTCAATTTGTTCCCCCGGGTGATAAATCCATTTCGCACCGCGCCATCATGCTCGCAAGCCTCGCGTCAGGTACAAGTAAGATCGCAAATTTTCTAAAGGCTGACGATTGTCTTCGCACCATGGATGCTTTTTGTGCCATGGGAGTTTCTATTGTGCGCGAACGAGCTGGCCAAGTGACAATCAAAGGTTCCGGTTTTAATGGTTTGAAATCGCCCAGCACTCCAGTTGATCTTGGGAATTCGGGAACGAGCATGAGGCTTCTTCTGGGGATCCTAGCAACTCAGCCGTTTCGCGTTGTTCTCACAGGAGACGCTTCTCTTTCGAGCCGCCCCATGAAACGTGTGACGGCACCACTTCGAAAGATGGGCGCTAAGATTTCTGGTAAGGATGATGCCAATTATGCACCGCTTGAAATTGAAGGAGGTCACCTTCAAGGAATTACGCACCTTAATGAACCTGCAAGTGCGCAGGTGAAATCCGCAATTCTTTTAGCTGGTCTTCGTGCTTCAGGAAAAACGATTGTTCGTGAGCCAAACATGTCGCGCGATCACACGGAACGCATGCTTGAAATGGTCGGCGCTCCGATTCATCGCAAGGGAATCGAAATTGAAATTAGCCGAGCAGAACGTTTGTGCGCTATTGATTATCAAGTGCCAGGCGATATTTCGTCCGCTGCATTTTTAATGGTTGCCGCTGCGCTTTTACCCAATTCTGATTTATTAATTCAAAAAGTAGGGCTCAATCCAACACGGATTGGAATTTTAGAAGTGCTTTCGCAAATGGGCGCACAAATTAAATGGACCATGGATGCGACGAAAAACCAAATCGAGCCCGTCGGCACTGTTCATATTCGTGGCTCTCAATTACGATCCATTCCAATAGATGGAGAAATGATTCCGAGGTTGATTGATGAACTTCCAATTTTGATGATTGCTTGTGCGCTTGCAAGAGGGAAAAGCATTATCTCTGGCGCAAAGGAACTTCGCGTTAAAGAAACCGATCGAATCAAATCAATGGTGACAGGTTTGAATGCGATTGGTGGAAAAGCGGAGGAACGAGAGGATGGTTGTGTGATTTGGGGTGTCGAGCGTTTCTCAGGCGGGCGAGTTGTGAGTCATGGAGATCACCGCACTGCAATGAGTTTTTCTATCGCAGGACTCAACTCAAAAGATCCCGTTACGATTGAAGATATCGATTGTGTCGGGACCTCATATCCAAGCTTTTTTGATCATTTGGAAATGCTTTCTCAGAAATAACTTACAGAAAAAATGTAGCCAGCCATTTCGCTTGACACTCCAGCGGGGTTTGGTTATACTTGCCCAGTCGATTTTTTTAAACAGTCCTTCCATAACTGGAATCAGAGGAACAGATGCTTTTTGTAGATCGTTTGCTTGGTATTTTTTCGAACGATATTGGAATTGATTTAGGAACTGCAACCACACTCGTTTACGTTAAGGGCCAGGGCGTCGTTCTCTGCGAACCTTCCGTTGTCGCCATCGATAAGTACACCAATCAAATTCTCGCCGTTGGGGAAGAAGCAAAGCGAATGTTGGGCCGCACACCTGGAAATATTATTGCAACCCGCCCCATGAAAGATGGTGTGATCGCTGATTTTGATATTACGGAAGCAATGCTTCGCTATTTTATCCGAAAGATCTATCGCCGCAAACAAATCATCAATCCTCGAGTTGTCATTGCTGTGCCGAGCGGCATTACCGAAGTTGAGAAAAGAGCAGTGAAAGACTCGGCTGAGCGTGCGGGAGCACGAAGTCCCGTTTACCTGGTTGAGGAACCAATTGCTGCAGCGATTGGCGTAGGTCTTCCAATCCAAGAGCCTTCTGGAAATATGATTGTTGATATTGGTGGCGGAACCACCGAAATCGCGGTGATTTCACTTGCAGGAATTGTATTTGCAAAAAGTATTCGCATCGGTGGAGATGAATTTGATGAAGCCATCATGGCTCACCTCAAAAAAACTTACAATTTGATGATTGGTGAACGTACCGCAGAAGAGATCAAAATTAAAATTGGTTCGGTGTACCCGCTTGAAGAGGAAAGTACAATCGATGTGAAAGGGCGTGATATTTTGGCAGGATTACCAAAAACGATCACGATTTCAAGTGAAGAAGTGAGAGAAGCCTTATCGGAGCCAGTTTCTTCAATTCTTGAGGCAATTCGAATTACACTTGAACGGACACCGCCTGAACTGTCGGCTGACTTGATTGATCGTGGTTTGATTTTAGCAGGCGGTGGAGCTCTTTTAAGAGGTCTTGATAAGTTGATTTCAGAGGAAACAGGTCTTCCTGTTCATATCGCTGATGATCCGTTGACTGCCGTGGCGTTAGGAACGGGCCGTTATTTGAGTGATTTCAATTTATTAAAGCGGTTGGCTGTGAACAGCAACCATTCGCGCCAATTTGTAGAAGGTTAATTGCTTTCATCTTGCGTTTTGTTTGATGCATTTCTAAAAGACCTCAAGTCCAGCTGTTTAAAAAATTAGTTTAAATAAGTTATTTCGGTCTCCTCTCATGACATCGGAAACCTCACAACGCGTTCTTGGATGGCGCGGCGTCACCGCTCATGAGCTCGGGAGCTATTGATGCGTTTCAAGCAATTTCTTTTCTTTCTACTTTTGATACTTACCCCTCTTTTTGTTGGTATTTATTCCCCCGGGACTGTTCGATTTGGTCGCGATATGGTTTTTTCGTTGTTTCAGCCATTTCTTCAAGCGACTCACCAAACTGTTTCTTGGTTTTCTGATCAAAAGAATTCTCTTTTTGAAATGTTCCAGTTACGAGAAAACAACCAAAAGCTTCTGGAACAAGTTCAAATACTAAAACAAGAACTTGTGGTATTTAAAGAAATGAAAACGGAAAATGAGAGGCTCAAGAGATTGCTTGATTTTAAACAAGCAAGCGAATGGAAAACAGTATCTGCGCAAGTAATCGCTCGAGATCTTTCCCATTGGTCTTATTACGTGATGATTAACAAAGGAAGCTCGGACGGAATCCAGTCAGAAATGCCCGTGGCTAGTGGTGAAGGGCTTGTGGGTAAAGTTGTGAGCGTTGCGCCACATTCCGCACGAGTTATTTTACTTATTGATTCAGACTCCCGAGTTAGTGCTCTTCTTCAGGAAACCAGGGATGTTGGGCTTGTGGAGGGGATGGGTGAATCGTTTCTCAAGATGACGTATCTAGATTTAACCGCACAGGTCCAAGTAGGCCAAACCGTCATCAGCTCAGGGCTTGGAGGGGTTTATCCTAAAGGAATTCCGATTGGAAAAGTTATTCAAATTGGTGAAGAAAAGGACAAATTAAGCCTTTATGCGATGGTTCAGCCATTTTCTTCTTTTTCAAAGTTGGAAGAAGTGCTGTGTCTTAAAACAGATATTTTGAAGCGTTCGAAAGAAACTTAAACATGTCTCGTGTGAATTGGAAGATTTTGTTAGCGATGGTTGTCGTCCTTTGGTTTCAAATGGGGGTGCTCTCGCTGTTTTCTTTTGGTACGATCATTTTCGATTTTTCTCTTTTATATCTTGCATTTTTGTCATTCACTTTCGAATATCGGCGGGTTCTCATATTTGCATTTGTCGCAGGTTGTTTGAAAGATTTGCTTACCGGAGCTTTTTTTGGATTGGAAACCGTTTCGCTTATTTGTGGGACACTTCTTTTGAGGCAGATCATAGCTCAGTTTGATCGGCGAGATGAATGGGTGCAAGGATGGGGAACCTTTCTGTTCGCGTTTTTTACTTTATTAGTTCACGCAGGTTTGCTTGCGCTTGTCCAAGAACGCTATGTTTTAAACGTTTCCACGTGGTTTAAAAGTGTGCTAATTGCGGGCGGGACATCCGTCTTGGTTATTTTTATTTTTCCGATTTTTAAACGTTTGCTTGAAACTCAATCAGCCTTAAAACAATATGAACTTTTCAAAGCGAACTGACGCTCTTAAATTAATCATTTACGGTTTCTCGCTTGTTTTTGTATTTTATTTGTTTCACATCCAAGTCATTCAAGCAAGTTTCTTTACCCGCTTGAGCGAACGAAATAGAATCCGTTTAATCAGCATTCCTGCACCCCGTGGAAAAATTTTGGACAGAAATGGTCTTTTTCTCGCAACCAATCGCCCCGCGTATCATGTTTGTATGATTCCAGAAGATTTTGACCCCCAGGACCTTCCGCGTTTGTCAAAACTTCTTGACGTAAAAAAAGAAGAACTTCTCAAACAAATTCATGTGCCGCGTGCTCAAGCGCTTGCTCCCGTGGTTTTGAAAAGAGATGTTTCTAAAGAAACTGCGATGCAAATTGAAGAACGTAAGCCCTCCCTTGCTGGTGTTTTTATTCAAATAGAAAGTATTCGCTATTATCCTGACAGGGCTTTGAATGGTCATGTGTTGGGTTATATCGGGAAAGTTTCGATGGAAGAGTATCAAAAGCTCGACCATGATATTTTTCGTATGGATTCTTATGTGGGTCGTGGCGGCATTGAGAAGAGTTACGATGCATTATTGCGAGGTGACGATGGAGGCCGCCAGGTTGAAGTTAATGCACGTGGAGAACAACTCCGAATTTTGAGTGAAAAGAAACCCATTGCCGGCAATGATATGGTGCTTTCACTTGATGCTGCATTGGAAAAAGAAGTTCTTGCGAATATTAATGAACAAAAACATCCATTTTCAATTTTAGCGATGGATTTGAGTACCGGAGAAATCATTGCCTTGATCAGTCATCCCAATTTTGATCCTAACGTTTTTGTGGCTGGAGGAAAAGACGAAGAACGAATTCGTCTCTTAAAAGATCGTTCTCTGCCTTTGATTAATCGCGCAACAGTTGGCGTGTATCCGCCAGGGTCTATTTTTAAATTAGCGACTTCAATTGCTGCGCTTGAGACGGGAAAGATTACAAGAAATACCACGTTTCAGTGCAACGGTTTTTTTCGTCTCTCCTCCAGGTCACGGCCGTTTAAATGTTGGGATGCGGATGGTCATGGTGCGGTGAGTTTGTATAAAGCGCTTGAACGTTCTTGCAACGTTTATTTTTATAATGTTGGGCGACTGGTTGGCGAGAAAGATCTTTCGCGATATTCAAAAATGCTTGGTTTGGGTGAGCCTGCGGCGCTCGAGGTGACAGCGTCTTCAGGTGTAATTCCTTCCGCCGATTGGAAATTTTCGCATTTTTCCGATCATTGGTATCTTGGCGAAACTATCTCATTTGCAATTGGACAAAGTTATGTCTTGGTAACGCCACTTCAAATTTTGCAACTAGTTGCTATTGTTGCAAAAGATGGTAATGTCCCAAAACCAACTTTAATCAAGAATGATGGATCGAGACAAGGTGAATGGTTCCATCTTCCGATTAGCCGCGACACGTTTAAAGCGGTAAAACAAGGTATGCTTCGCGTGGTCGAGTCGCAATATGGAACTGGACAACTTGCTCGAATCGATTTTCTGCGTCTTGCCGGTAAAACCGGAACCGCACAAGCTCCTCCTTATGAGCCGCATGCCTGGTTTGCAGGGTTTTTTCCTTACGAAAATCCCCGGGTTGCACTTGTAGTTTTTGTCGAACATGGCGGATCGGGTGGGTTGGTGGCAGC